>PAAT01000080.1 GCA_002698965.1 Rhodopirellula sp.
TCAATATTTTCCGTTGTCCAGTGAGCCTCGAGCAGTGGTTCAGTGAAGCTGCTCCATCCGGACGCTGCGTAAACTGCAGCTTCTCGGGTCAGTGTTGTATTTTTACCGTTTTCATCTGAGGCCCTGACTGTAAATTCATATAATCCAGGAGCACCGAAACTTGCTTCAGGGTTCGCAGAATCTGCTCCAGAAAGATAATTTCCTGTTTGCGGAGAAATGTCCCATTGAAAATTAATTTCTGTACCTTCCGGGTCATAAGTGGAAGAGGCATCAATTTTCATGGTCTCGGACACATCCAAATTGAAAGAGGAAGGATCCGCATCGATTAGTATCACTGGCGCTGCGTTACCGGTCTTATTCACTGTAAAATTTTCTGTGCCGACGACTTTGCCAGCCGCGTCCACTGCCTGAACTTTAAGCCGGTTAGATCCCTGACGGAGTCTGATTCCACTGAGTGTCCATGAAGTTTGATTGTTGAATTTGACCTGAGCCTCAGGATGACCCTCGACCCGAATATCGAAAGATTCCCAACCACTGGAACCTGATAAGGATATCGTTTCAGAGCTAGTTGAGGTAGAGCTTCCATTGCCTGTCGTTACGTTAAAGGATGCGTTAAGGGCACTTCCAATTTCGCTCCTTGCCCTACTGACTCTACTATTATGCCAGCCCGTATAAGTTCCTTCGTTACTTGAATAGGAACTCGAGGCTTCCTCTTCAAGATCGAACCAGGTCTGCAACCGGGGCCCAGTTGCAGCGAAATCATTGATCATTTTTCCTAGATAATAATTGACCCGCTGCCTCACATAGGGCTTGTCAAAAAAGTTACGGACACCGGCCAGATTTCCGAAAAATGCTGCTCCTGAGGAGCCAAAAGTCAGATCAGAGTCCCACTGAATAAGCATCCATTTTCCATCCGAGTGACGCCGAAGGAAATAACCGTTCTTGCCGCGGTTTCTGGTTAGTGTGTCCCAGTCATCGACCCACCCGCGAACGACCGCATTCGCCGCCATCATGTCAATGTCCGACATCCTTTCAATTTCTTCCCTCGTGAATGAGTTTGTACCAACCTTATTCATCCATGTCGTCAGAGAAGAGAAATCATACTCAGTTTCACGGGACCTCTTGATCCACTCTGCATGATACCGTTCAGGTTCGTGGGTTCCTTTCCAGGACCAGTCCGCGTTACGGTTTTGCCGGCCCCAGCCATCATCGAACCACCACTCATCATCGATCCTGTACAGTTCGCCCTTTTGACCGTCTTCCCAGTTCCTCTTAAGAAAATCGTTAGCGTTCGGTTCGAGATCCTCACGAAGGCTCGCAGAGCCTCCATTAATAATGGTTCTCACAAATTCATGCTCGTTAGCCGGGTGCCCGCACAGATATAACCAGTGACGTATGATCCGGCCATGGTAGGCCCTTCCTCCACCCGCATCAGAGTCAATTGAACGCTTCGAATAACCGCGGAACCGTTTATCACCGGGAGTCTTCCACTTTCCCTTTGAGAGCCCGTTCCCATCGGATCTGGTCCAGGGACTTCCACTTTTCCTTAATTCACAGTTATAAATGATGTGTCTCTCGTTCGATATGAATGTCGCATTGAAATACTGGTTAGAGAGTCTTGGAAAATCATAGTCTCTCGATGATCCGCCACCAGTGCCGGTGTTCAATGAATTTCGGTCATACTCAGAAATAACAAACCTCTGGACGCGAAGATCATTTGGAACATTACTGTTATCAACGACCCACATGGCGGGCAATTCCGGGGCCGGGCCCGGTGAAATTGTCGCTCTTCCACTACTGACTGCACGTACATAGAACTGAACGATTGTATTATCACTCTGATACTGTGTCAGAGAAGCCGAATAAGTACCGTCACCGGCAACTTCGTCTCCGTTAAGGCCCTGATCATTCATGGCTGTTGTCTGATAACTTCCGTTACCTCCGCTCGTGTCTCTGCGATGATGAACATTGACAGAAGTGAGTGGTCCAGCGGACTTAACTTTAGCAGTGATGATGACGGGATCTGATGAAGTCGGAACGGCAGGGCTATGCTTTAGCTGTGAGACTGTAGGTGCCGGGGAATTAATCAAGTTCCCGTTAGCGGAACCCGCACTGCCAAGGTTCTTCGGTAAAGGCAAATAGATGACCCCGCCAAATGACCGGTCCCAGGTATTGACAACGAGTGTGGGTTTGCCTGAGATCCAGCGGGCCTGGCAAGTGAATGTGAGGTTATCACTCCTACTGATCTGAGTGACATCGATTTCACAACGGTTCGCTTTATTATCTCCATGACCTGATGAAATGATGTGAAATTCATTTCCTACCTTATCACTGGCATGATGTGTTCCTTGGCATAACCAGCCACCGGATCCATTACCATTATGAGATACTGTCTCTCCTCCTCCCGGAAGAATGTTTGAATTACTGTTGTTCCTTGTCAGCGATACGTTTCTGAGAGCCAAGTACGCGTCACCTACCGCATGCACGTGAAGTTCCTCGTAATCACTTGATGAACCGCGAGTCGTGAGTTGCTGGTACTGATCATTAATGGTAAAGGTCTGCCAACTTGATTTATTTGACTCATCGGAATCCGCCCAGGCAGACGGATCAGAATTGTCCATGTCAGAATTTCTGAGCTCGAGGCTACTCCCTCCTCCGGCAGCAAGACGCGGCCAGTCTCCTCCTGTGTGAAAGTGAACCTCATCCGCAGTATTTCCCCAAGCATCTGTGAGTTTTAATAATTCACCTCCATTGGCAAGGTTCCCAGAATAGGGCCCGATCACCGTGGCGTTGGGAAACGCGCTAGAAGTCAAAAGTGGATTGGCAGCAATGACAATGTATCCTTTTGCGGGAATTACCGTTCCTCCAGGAAAATTATAATCGACTCCGCTTTCAAATGCCCATGCACTTAAATCAACTGGGGAATTGCTTTTGTTATAGAGCTCAATGAACTCACCGTCCCGCTCACCGTTCGGTGGCTCAACCATCAGTTCGTTGATAACTATACTGGTATTTCGGTCAGGATCATTGTTGCTGTCACGGGTACCGGCTTCCACAATAAAAAAGTCACCGGAACCGTCTGGGTAAGCCGCTGCATAGTCTCTTCCGTTTTGTTGATCAACGGAGCACGCATCAAGGACAGTGTTACTGGAGTCGATCAGAAAGAGTCTTAATGTGTTTCCAGAAAAATTGAAATCGGTGTCCCAACTCGCAAAATTGTTGGCGTTGATGGCTTTGCCTAATTCGACTTTATCTGAAAAATCATCAGTGCTTGTGATCCAAAGGCCCTCCGTAGACAAAGAGGCGTTTCCCATATTATGCAATTCGACCCAGTCCACATTACCTTCAGCAGAAAAATGGATTTCATTAATTTTTAGTTTCTTACCTAGGCTGCCTGAGCTCTCATTTGCCAATTCCCGGGTCGGAGACGTGAAAAGAAACCATGAGCCTCCTCCGGCTGGCTTTCGCCCAAGTGAGCGCCCGTCGAGCGGCATCTGAGTGCTGACCGCATTTGCAACAGTTGTCCCGTCCGGCTTCGTTAGATAAATGGTAGTGGTTGCGGCAACGCTCAAAGAAGACTCGGCATAACCTACCGAAGCCAATTGTCCAGGACCGATAGTAATGTTGCCTGGGATCCTGCGTTTAGTCAGATTGGATGGACGATCACTAATGTACCAGCTCCCAAGATTGATCGTTTCATTGGTAGGATTATAAAATTCGACGAATCCGGAGTCTTTAGTTGAAGGCAATACCTCATTGATTAAGAGAGTAGGGGCACTCGGTGCAGAGAGACTGACTCTGGCTCCAAAAATAAAATCCGAACTACTATTATTGGTCTGTCTTCCTGCCGCGGCAATGACATTCTTACCCCTGACTAGTGGTGGACTCGCTGTGGAAATTACTGCCAGCTCTTCTTCAGCGTTACCAACGACTCTATCTGCGGTTGTGGTATGTCCTGCACCGCTCGAAGTCGCAACTCCTCCGATCCATTGGCCATTGAGCCAGAATCCGCAACCATCATCATTGATCAGATCAACAGTCAGACGGACCCCGGCAGTTGGTCCGTTATAAGTAAATTCCTTTCTGAAATAATAGCTGATATGATTCGCTCCGTCCGAACTGTTCAATAGGGGAGTCCTGAGCCCCGGAGCCGGGAGCGCTGAATTTTCAAATCCGTAAAGTCCCCCCTCATTACTGGCTGCATTTGCTCTTGTCCAACCCTGATGAGAAAAATTATATGAAGGGTCTTTCCAGCTATTTCCCAAATTAACATTCTGATCATTGAAGTCCCAGGCATCTGTATATTCGATGTAAGGTATTCCAACGCTAAGATCGACTTCGGGGTTCGAAAAGGGCTCTTCGGCGGACGCGGGTTCGGATGATCCCGGAGTACCGTTGAGGCCCGGACTGGCTCTCCATAAACGATAATCATCAATGGCTCGATTATTATCGTGAAGGACCAAGCTATGGCCTCCACCATCAGCCGCAACGGGCCACTCCCCTTTGTTGTCGTACCTGACAGTGGCTCGGGTAATATTGTTCTTGTCCTTGAAGCTCACTCTTTCTCCACCATTGTCCAGGTTCCCTGACCATGGGCCAAAGACCCTCACTGCGGAAGGCAGTCCATAACTTGCGCGGAAAGTGCCTGGATCGGTATCACATATAACAATCTTCTCAAAAGCTTTCAAAAAAGTATTCCTTGGCTGAGCTGAACTGAATTCCGGAAATTCAAAATTAACTCCACCGCTAAGTTTCCACTTCGCAATATCAAATGGTGATGACGTCAGATTTTCGATCTCTACAAATTCATGACCACCTTCTTTCGGATGGTACATGATTTCACTGATCACAACCTGTTCAGCTGTGAGAGTAGGTGAAGAAATAAAAAGAATTAAGGGAAGAAAATTAAGTAATCGAGATTTTATATCCATTTCTATGTCTGTTGGGGAGTAATCGCCTTTGATGTTCCGGCTCATCTAACATTACTCTCCTCTGCATGAATTAGCATTCAGAAAAAAATGCCCTGTTCATTTTAAGTTTAAGGTTTTTTTGTTCCTAAAAAATAGTCCGTTTGCTTATTTATAGGCTATATAACTGTTGTTTAACTTTTGTTTTTAGCTACTATTGCGCAATCTTTCGGATCGCTTAAATAACTCTTGCCAATGACTAGAATAAAAACATGCCTCCCGTTACTGGCCCTTTTTATTTTATGTTCCTTAAGCAATGCGCAAGTCGGTAAGTTAAAATCCAAACAAACCAGAATCAAAGGACTCTTAGTCAGGCCCCTGGCAAATGGAGAATTTGCCGGCATGGCCTCTCAAATGAACGCCACGGCAACTCCTTTAGATAGTGCAGATTCTCAGTTGCGTGTTCTTTTTAATCAGCGCGTCGGCAAAGACATGCACAGTGCTCTTAATGAGGTCATTAAGCACTTGCGAGTGAAACATGATTCATGGCCTTCAGGTTATGAAGTTGAAATAGCTTTCGAGGATCGTTTCACGTTAAAGGACGGACCATCGGCTGCGGTCCCATGTGCTCTTTTGCTCGATTCACTTATCACTGGAAATAAAATAGACCCGTCCTTCGCTGTGACTGGAGACATGAATGCTGACGGAAGCATTCAGCCAGTTGGCGGAGTCCCGGCGAAGGTCCGTGGCGCTTTCAGTAAAGACTGTAAGATTGTGGCTATACCTCTCAAAAATGCCAGAGCCCTTTCCGATCTTGTCATCCTCAGCGGAATCGAACCCGTTTCAAGGATTCAGGTATTTACGGTAAAGCACTTCAGGGAAGCATCTGCGCTGGCTTCATTGGAAAAGAACAACTCATTGACTAATGCCGTTAATGAATTCGCTAAAGTCCAGAATGCAATTGCACGGTATAAGCCAACCGTTTTACGTAATGTTCGGATACAGAATAAGCTCCGTGAAATCATTCAATTAGCACCGAACCACCTTTCGGCCCGGTTATGTCTTGAATTAGCGACCGGCAAAGGACGTAAAACATTATCTTTGCTCGGATCATTGGAAAGTACTGAACAGTCAGCTAGTGTGTTACTGGATGCTGCCAGATCAGGAGCAGCTAACGGAGACGCTCTGGCACCTGACGAACTTGGGAAAGCCATTAATAATATCAAAAGGATCCGGCTTAAACTTGATAAGCGTGTCTGGCCATACGCGGATTCTATACAGGACTTTGGAAAACTTGTGAGAACATTTAAGACGTCCCCTCCCAAAAGTATTTCCACAAAGAAAAAGAAACTTACAGAAATACAATTAGCGGCTGAGAGAATTGAAAATGAAGCCAAAAGAATCCGCAACAATAAGGAAATTATGGAAGAGCTTATTCAAAAATAGAATGACTAGTAATCTCCTTCCAAAGTCCACATCACAAATTCCATCGAATGATGTTTTTTAATATGTGGCTTTAGTTCAAATTCAAGGCTCGGCACTTTTATGGTTCTATGTCAGATTCGCGGGCCATTAGCCAAAGCAAGTCGGATAATCTGTTCAGATAAGAAAGGATAGAAGAATCAAGTTCATTGATCAGCCCGGCACATTCACGTTCCGCGCGGCGACAAATTGCCCGTGCATGATCCAGACAAGCAGAAAGTTCAATGCCACTCGATCCCGGTAATGCCCATCCCTCGACCCGAATGTCCTTTTCTTCAATGATTGAAATCCACTGATCGACTTTTTTTATGTGCCCGGCGCCAAAACGATCGAATCCTTTTTCCTCGTAACGAACCAGGTCTTCAGGAAGAGTCCCAACCTCTCCCATCAACGTGATAAGATCATTTTGAATGGCAATGACACGCTCCTTGATTTTTGCCTGATCACCACAATGTGTAAGGACAATGCCTAGCATCGCATTTAATTCATCGACTGCCCCGAGTACAATGATTCGAGGATGGTTCTTGGCGACTCGCCGACCAAACATCAAATCAGTTTCTCCGTCATCACCTTTCCTGGTAGATATACTCATATTAATGTTCGTCTTTCGAAGCCGTTTCCGCATCTTCAATCATGGCATCGATTTTTACTATGTCCTCCCATGGAATGCGGCGTCTCTGATATTTATTAAAGAGGACCTCACGAAAAGTTTTCAATTCATTAATTTCCATTTTTTCATGATTGGTCCAGCCCTCCTCCGAACGTTGCATTCTTGACATGAATTCCCAGTGACCGCCGTGCTTTCTGGCCCGCCAGAGACGATTCTCACCCGTTTCTGAACGGGTCCTCCAATCATGAATTTTCATATTTAAATCTTAAACTGCAACAAAGGGTTTGTCATCGGGCTTCACAGATACTTCAATTTAGGAGTAATTAACACACAATGTTAAAAAGCATCCGATCTGACGCATTAAAATTAGCAGCCTGGCTAGTCTGTTCATTAATTATCGGGGCCGCACTGGCCCCCTTCCTTTACCATGGTTGTAAAGCGCTGGTCCAATTCCGTGTCCTTGAAAGTATGGGTGCGCCCGGACAATGGCTCGAAACCAAATTGGATAATGCTCACTTTGGACGGTACTTCAACCGTTCAATGCTCATAGGAGCACTGGTCTGCATGTATCCTCTGATACGTTCTCTCAAACTTAAAAAAAGTCACCTCGGATTGCAGAATAACATTCACTGGAAAACAGACTTTGGAATTGGTTTTGTTTTAGCATCAGGGATTCTATTTATCTTCGGTATCATTTACATTCAGCTTGGAATTTTCGAAACTCAGAATTCGTTTTCTGAAAAGATAATCTTGAAGTTTCTGATTTCCGCACTCGCAGTTTCAGTCCTTGAGGAATTTCTTTTCCGCGGATTATTACTTGGAGCCGTGATGAGGACAGCCAGGCCCTTCTATGCAATAATCTTTGTTTCGTTCTTCTTTGCATTGGTTCATTTTTTAAAACCTCCACTTAACTGTGCTAGGCTTGCTGATCATGAAATCCATTTCTTCGGGACCGGTTTCTGGACTGTCGGTCAGATCTTTGCCCAGTTTGATAATCCGGTTTTCATTGCAAAAGGATTCGCGACTCTTTTCGCAGTCGGGCTCGTTCTGGGATGGGCACGCCTAAGAACGTCCTCTTTATGGCTATGTATGGGATTGCATGCAGGCTGGGTCTTCTGTGTGAAAATGTATGATTATCATTCCTTTGCACCCAAAAAATTCGGACAGGATCTTATACTTCCCTACATAGGCTCTGACCTGAAAGAAGGCATGATCCCCTTTTGCGGCGTTTTCCTTACCGGTGCCCTTGCAAGTATTTGGCTTGGAATGCGTAAAAATAAGGTTCAATTAGCCAAGAATAAGAAATTAAAGGCACATTAAACCCACACTTAATGGGGTTGTCCTATGTGCCTTGGTAAGTTAGATTCTGTGTCCTACAATAATTTGGTATAAAGATAATTAAGGATGCCCATTTTCAATAAACCCGCTTTCAGAGGCAGTGGCGAAAAGAAACGCGACGTGCCAGAAGGTCTTTGGCAAAAATGCTCAGGTTGCGGCGAAGTCATCCATGAATTGGAGCTTAAGAGAAACCTAAGGGTCTGCCCTGAATGTAATTTCCATTTTACACTCAACTCTCAGGAAAGGATAGAATCCATTACAGATCCCGGGACCTTTAAAGAAACTGAAAAGAGCATAACAAGTGTAGATGCTCTTGGGTTCAAGGGATACAAGGACAAGCTCACCAAGTACCAGAAAATCACTGGCCTCCCTGAGGCAATTGTCACAGGAAGAGCAAAGATCATAGGTCACCCCGTAATTTTAGGGGTAATGGACTTCAGGTTCCTTGGAGCCAGCATGGGTTCAGTGGTTGGCGAAAAAATCACCCGGGCCATCGAACTGGCGACCGAAGAAAAGTCAGCACTCATTATTGTTTCGGCATCAGGAGGTGCACGGATGCATGAAGGAATTCTTAGCCTCATGCAAATGGCCAAAACGAGTGGAGCTTTGGCTGTACTGGACAGGGCAGGGCTACCTTTCATCTCCGTTCTGACTCATCCGACTACTGGAGGAGTAACTGCGAGTTTTGCTACACTCGGAGATATCATTTTGGCAGAACCCGGTTGCATGATTGGATTCGCTGGCCCTAGAGTCATAAAGGAAACGACTCATCAGGACCTGCCTGATGGTTTTCAAACAGCAGAATTCATGCACAAACATGGTCTCGTAGACATGATTGTGGAACGGCGAGAGTTGCGTGAAAAACTTGCAAGCATCCTAGGTTACTTGCTCACATAATCGCTCTTATTTTTATGGCCTATGAACTTAGTCATGGACTATACGGAATCTATCCGATGGCTCTATAGCCGGCA
>PAAT01000081.1 GCA_002698965.1 Rhodopirellula sp.
ATAACCAGATGTACTCCAAGTACCACCACCACCTCCACCACTTGCTCTATATAATGTTGTTCCATTTTTATATATTTCACTAGCATATCCATTTGCACCGTAACTACTTGGTGTATTCCAACCTGTATTTATACCACCATTACCAACTTTAATATTATAATCTCCATATAATTTATTATTTGTTGTATATATTAAAGTACCTGCTCCACCACCCGCACCTTGTCCATTATTACCACCGCCACCACCACCACCAATTACTAAAATATCACATTCAACCTCTTCAGGAAAAGTAATATTATAACCTGTTTGATTATAACCATCATTTTTAAATGCTATATATTTATAATTATTATCAATATCTTTTATTTCAATATATTTTTCATTATATATTTCTTCTACTTCTAATGAATTTAATATTCTATTATAAATTTTAAAATCATCAATATAACCTTCAAAATCTCTACCTGTTTCATTATGATAAGCTCCTATATTTTTTCCACCAATATATAAATTTCCTGATGGTTTTGTATTTGTATTATTTTTATTTAATGTAAATATTATTTCTTTACCATCTACATATATTTTATATTCTGGATTTATATTATCTTTTCCTATTGAAAAAACACAATGATACCATTTTGATGATGTTAATGTAGATTCCATTAATGGGAAAGCATATGTTTCTGAACCGCCAATTGTATTTGAAATATAAAATTTATTTTCATTTTGAACTATCATTAAAAAGAAATCTGTACCAATTGCTAATAATATATCACGAGTCGTTCTATCATCTCTTTTAAACCAAAATGAAAATGTAATTCCATTGCCCAAATTTATTGGTTCACTAGAAGATAAATATTCATCATTATTTAAATATATTGATTCTCCTCCCTCTATACTTTGTGTTATTTTAAATTCTGGTGTTCCAGATGGTACTAAATGATTTAAACCTACACTATCTAAATAATCACTATTAAATTTATAATGTGATACTATATCAATATTATTTAAATTATAAAAATTATTGAAATTATCTAAATATATTTTTCTTACTTCTAAATCTGTTAATGCTTTATTATAAAATCTTAAATCATCCATATCACCATTTCCATTATATACATTATCACCAAAACCAGATTGTCTAAACATACCACCTACACCTATTTGATTTTCATAAGCAGTTCCTGTAAATCTTTGTGTTGCTCTCCATGTAGAATTATGTATTACTGTATTATCTAATATTCCATTTATATATATATGACTTCCTGTTGCAAAACATATAACAACACAATGAACCCATTTATCTAAATTATTATTAAATGAAAAGTTTGAATAATTAACACTCCAACTAGAACTTGAATATAATCTTTCAAATCTTAATACTCCAGCATATGTACTACTTGGTGATTTTAAAATACTAATATTAAATCCACCTCTTAAACCACTTAATGAAGAACTATCATATCTTGAAATATACATCATAGTATAAGATGGATCTAATTCTGAAACATTTAACCAAAATGAAATAGTCCAAGTATCACTTTCAACTAAATCTTTAAGTAATACACTATTAATATAATATCTATTACCATTTGTTTCTATACTTTTACTATTATTATTTATACCATCTTTATATATATTATTACCACTATATAATATCATTTCAGAATTTCCAATATCATCAATTAAACTATTATCAAACTTATAATGTGCAACTAATCCAGATATATATAAATTTTGTACTCCAACATTTGGTTCAATTATATTTGTTATTTCTGGTTCTAAACCTATTACTTTCAATTTATTATCATCAGTTATAATTAATGTATTTTTATCAATATTCAAATTTTCCCATTTATTATTTTTATAACAAACTAAACTATCATTTGATACTTTTGTATTATCTATTGTTATTATATCATCATATTTCATCTTTTTTGTTTTATATTTTATTATTACTATACCTGAACCACCTGAACCACCATCATAATAATCATTACCTTGACCACCACCACCACCACCAGTTCCATCTAAACCATTTTCAGGTATTCCCGTATCACTACCATATCCGCCACCTCCTCTTAATTCTATTGTAGGTTTTAAAGGGTCGTAAACTTGTAAAACCGAACCACCAAAATCACTACCACTACCACCGCCTGCATATATAATATTTTTACCTGTTATATTTATTGAAATACCTTCACCACCGTAACCATCATTTACAGATGTTTCTTCACCATGATTCATACCAGGAGAACCAGCACCACCCCCCCCGCCACCTTTATAATTATTAATTTGAATACCGCCAATATTTGCATGAACACCTTCAGGCGATGTTAATGTATTAACATATTTATTATTTAATACAGGAACAGATGCACTATTAAATACATTATATATTGATAATGTTGTAATTGGTGTTATTTTATCAGGACCGTGTCCCCCATTTGTAGTTGCTTCCCAATAATCACCTATACCCCATCCTTGTCCTCTACCACCTCCTACTGCTTTATAATGTTGAGTGCCATCTATTTTTTGTAATTCAGATATATTACCTTCCTGTGCAGGTCTATAATTAGTTGTACCACTTACTGCAGTTGTACCTACATTACCAATATATCCTTTACCACCATTTCCTACCTTTATATTATAAGTTCCATTACAATTTATGCCTTTATGATACATTAAAGTACCAGCACCACCGCCTGTACCGTGTCTTCTACCACCACCTCCTCCACCCCCAACTACTAAAACATCACATTCAGTATCTTCAGGGAAATTAATAGTATGTTCTGTATAATCTTTTGTACTATCTCTTATCCAGACTGCCATACCACCATACCCTGATAATAAACTATTATGAACTGATGTACTATTTTCACCATAAATTATTGTATCTGCATGATCTCCAACTGAAATCCATGGATCTTCAGCATTTGTACTTCTATTATACCATTTACTAGTATGTTGTTGTGAATTTACAGATGATTTTAAAATTGTTCTATCTGTATTTGTATATTCACTATTTATTTGATCTTTATTAAAATAAACCCAATGTGTTAAATCATAAGTACCTATACATAATTCATCATATTCATCTTGTGTATATAAAATACTCCAATTATTTGTATTATCATATGGATTACCATATTCAACAGTACCCGCTATATTATCATTAACAGGATGCCATGTAGATGAACCATCAACTAAATATCTTACTAAACGCCAACCACTAACACCTGTTTTTAAACTTACTGGGTCATTTAATGCAAATTGATTATATTTAAATGATATATATTTATACTCATCATCTATTACATAATCAGTCTCAATACTTTCATCATTATATAATAAATTTATTTCTTGATGTTCTAATGGTCTATTAAATATTCTAAAATCTTTAAAATTACCTGTAAAACTTGGTGATGCTACTGTATTACCATCTGTAAATAAATTAAATGTATTATCAGTTGTATCGTGTGTGAATCCACTATCTAAATTACCACCACCTGTTTTAGTATCCACTAACTGATTATTAATATATAGTTTATAATTATCACCTGTGCCTACAAATACTATATTATCCCAATTATCACTTGGATAATATGGTGTTAAAAATGTTTGACCTTCAAATGAAAATTCTAATTTATTTGCATTTCCACCAGTTGCATAATAATAAATTACAATATTAGATGGTCTGTATCTCATTAAATAACCAGTTGAAGTCCAATTTTTAATCCAAAAAGATAATGTAATATATTTTTGTCCTTCTTTTATTATTGTTTGTGGTAAATCTAATGTAAATGTGGTATCATTATTAACTATTATATATTCATTATTACTATCATAAATTGGTTCATTATCTGTTGTTTTTGTTAAATGATTATTTCCAACATAGTCTTTATAATTTCCATTAAATTTATAGTTGGCAACTAACCCATTTTTAATATCATAGTCTTCAGTTCCATAAATTTCCCATTCAGCCATTGCTAATTGTGTTGATCCTTTTATACTTTTAATAACTAAAGCAAATGTATTGAACTTTTTATCTTTTGTTAATCGCATTGATGTATTTAATTGTTTTTTATATGCAATATTGGCAACACCATTAAAAGTTGCTGTTATATCATTTGTATTATTAGATAATGTTTCTTCATATATTTTTTCCCAATTATTATCTCCATCATTACACCCCAATATTACATATTCTTGTGGCAATCTATCTCTATATGTTGTTTGATAAAGTATTGATACAAATAAATATTTTGTTAATAATATTTTATTTGGCATTTGAATTGTTATCCATTCACCATATATTCCTGCTAAATTATTTGTTCCAACATAATTTCCTGTTCCTGAACCATATAAACTACTTCCCCAAGTTGCATCATATGAATTTGATGTGTCTGGTAATGGTTTATTAAATATATAGTGTGGAGAATAGTTATTACCTGTATATTGAGATGAATATTTTATTACATATAATCCATTTCCATAATCACTACCAAAAACATCATATATATCTGGCGATAAACCATCAATTTTTGAAAAGTAATTTCTTCTAGCATATATTGAAGGATATAATCTTTCTTGACTTGTTATTAATTTTTTATTAATCTCTGGTTCTTTTATATTACTGTATTTACCTTTTAATGCTGGTACAGATAAAAGTCCATTTGTTATATTTAAACTATTATCTACTTGTGTTATTAATGTTTTTGAATATGGTGCATCATCTTTCCATATTTCATATACTGTCCAAGATGATATTGGTGAACCTCTATAATCATCACCATGTTCAGCACTTCTATTTAAAGTAATATTTTCATCTCCTGTATCCGATGAACCTAAACGACATCTCCAATATATTGTATAATAAACTTTTTCAAGAGTATTCGGTTTATCTAAATATTTAGCACTAACATTACCTAATTCTATATTATCTGATGATAAATTATTATCAGTAAACCATACACTCGTTCCTATATTTTGTACATCACCTATTCCATCACCGCCTGCATCTGTTATCCATTCCCAATCTCCTGTACCAATTTTTCTATATAATCTAGCACCCCACCATCTTGCATCTTGTGTTTCTTGAGAAAAACCAATAAATGCATTAATTGATACTAATATATCGGATGATGTGCTTTTAGGTGTTATTCCAATTACAAAACCTGTTTCTAAATTATTATCAACAGGTTGCCATCCTGTTTCACTTGTTTCTTTTTTTCTCATTTTTTTGTAATCATTGTGTTGCACTTGAACAATCATATCTTTAGGATATGACATTTCAGATTCAATTGCTTTAAGTTTTTTATCATCAGTAATCATTAATGTCTCTTTATCTAATTTTAATTTTGACCACTGATTTCCATCATTATACACAAGTGAATCTTTTTCTATAGTTGTTGTTTCTACTGATACTATTCTAAAATCACTAATACTTTTTGTTGTTAATGAAGATGTTTTTGAATATTTTATTATTACTATTCCTGAACCACCCCTTCCACCTTCACAATTAACCCAATTACCTGCACCTCCTCCACCACCTGTACCTTCTCCACCATGACCACCTTTTCCATTTGAACCACCATTTATACCATTTGTAATTCCATTTAAACCACCTAAACCTATATTATTAATATTTCCTCCATCACCAACTGCTCCACCACCACCTCCACCTAAACCACCATTACCTGCTATATTTTGATAACTTGCACCACCACCTCCTCCACCCCAATAATATGTTGTTCCTGTTATATTAATTGGTATTCCATCACCTCCTTTACCACCATTACTATATGTACCTACATTTTGATCATTACCATTTTGTCCTGCTTCACTAGCACCACCACCTCCACCACCTCCTATATTACTACCAACTCTAATATAACCATCACCACCTTTATTTCCATATATTGTTCCAGATATTCCTACTAATTTACTTATTCCACTAACTTTTCCTCCTTTCGGATATGGTGCACCGTCACTACCATCCGCACCAGCTCCCGCACCACTACCACCCATTCCACCTTGTGCTGATTCACCAAAAAGTTCAGTTCCACAACCTCCTCCATCAGCAATAATTGCAATATCATTTCCTGTTATACTTGATATATAACCTTTACTAAATTTTTCTCCACCATTACCAACAGTTATTGTATATGTTCCTTTATTTAATTTTTTATTACTATTTAAATATGTACTATGTACAACTGCACCACCACCACCGCCACCACCTATTTGATTACCACCACCTCCTCCACCACCAACTACTAATATATCACATTCTGTATCTTCATTTAAAGTTAATTCATATATTTTTTGTTCAGTTCCATCATTTTTAAATATAATATAATCATTATCTTCATCATAATTATTTTTAATTATATTTTTTTCATTATATATATTTTGTATTTCAACTTCAGATAATGCTCTATTATATATACGGAAATCATCTATATATCCAGTAAATCCATCTGCATTATTCCATGAAGTACCTAATTTGATATCATTATTATCAACATTTAAAAATGCGGATGATGTATTTGTTCCATTTAATGTCCCATTTCTCCATATTTCTCTTTTTTTATTACTATCAATTTGAAATACTAAATGTACCCATTTATTTAAATCATCATATGCAACAGCAGAATCTAAATCATTACTATAAAAACCAAAACGCCATTTATTATCAGTCATACTTACAATGTGTAAATTTTGATTTGTTGTATCAGCTTTTCTTTGAGTTAACAAATATTGACTAGATGAATTAGTTCTTTTTACCCATACAGATATACAAAATGCATTATTATGTAATGTAATAGAATTTGTTTTTAATGAAGAATTTTGTAAATATAATGATTTATTTATTACATATTCTGTTGTTGAAATTTCAGGTGTTCCTGAATTAGTTATTAAATCATATCCATTACCACTACTATCTAAACCTATATTAGTGTTATCATCAAATTTATAGTGTCCCATTAAAGATTTATTAATTGTATTTGCATTTAAATATAATTTTTCTACTTCCGCCGCTGATAATGCCCTGTCGTATATGCGGAAGTCATCTAAATATCCATCAAACCAAGATACACTGTTATCTACTCTTGTGGCTATTACAACATCATATGTTCCTCCTCCTAAATCTAAAAATGCAGAACTCGCACTTGTATCATTCGCAATTCTTACTCCATTTCGCCATATTTCCCTTTTAGCACTTGTATCAATTTGAAAAACCAAATGAACCCATTGATTTAAATCCCCAGAATAACCTCCTACTGTTAAATCATTACTGTAAAAAGCAAATTGATATTTACCACCACTATCACTTGTATAACCTATATGAAGATGTTGATTGGTAGATGATGCTTTTCTTTGTGTTAATATAAAACCATAATCAGTTTGATACGCCCAAAAAGCAACAGAAAATGCTTTATTATGAAATGTAAAACTGGAAGTTTCTAAACTATCATTTGTATAATAAGAAGAACTTCCAAAGACATATTCAGTTGATGATAATTGAACTGTTCCATCTCTCGCTGTTAAATCATATCCATTACCACTACTATCTAAACCCACATTAGTATTGTCATCAAACTTATAATGTGCGATTAAACCATTTTTTAAATTATTTTCTAAATATTTTATTTTATCTGTATAATGTATTATTTTTGGTTCTGAAATACTTACTATATTTTCTGTATATGATACATCAGGATGTCCTACTACTTTTAATTTATTATTTGTATCTATTTCTAAATATCTTGTATCTAATTCTAGTTTATTCCATTTATTATCATTATAATATACTAAATTATTATTTTCTAATTTTGAACTATCTACTGTTACAACATTTGGATTTAAAATTGTTTCTGGTATTGTAGTTGCTGTTATTTTTTTATTATATTTTCTATCATATTTTATTATTACTCTTTTTAATCTATTTGATATTTCTCTATTTTCTATTATATCATAATCATTAACCCAAAAGAAATAATTATTCCAATTTACAGATGAACTAAAACCTGAATTTGCTGTATCAGATAAATCAGGATAATAACCTGAAGAATGTTCAGAAGCTAATATACCTAATTCTCCACCACTACCTCCCGAATTAATATGTATATAATCTTTATGTGGAGCAGATATATTATAATTAATTACAGGTGACCACTGATCTTGTAATCCAATACCTCCAGTATCTCTTAAATAATCTTTCATTTCTTCTGCAAATGGTAATCTTCCTCCTTTTGTTTGTGCCCAAATATTTGCTTCATCCCATGTATTTGGATCATCTAAAACAGAATCAAGATTTCCACTATTTAATCCACCTTCATAATTAATTTTATTAATATTTTTTGATGTTATTATATTTAGTGAATTATTTTTATTTATAATAGAAGATTCTCTTGAACCAACTGTTAATATATATTCTCCTTGTTCTAATTTATAATTTTCTATATGATTATATTTATAATGATCTACTAGTAATAATTCTGTATTTAAACTTTCAGGAATTGTTAGTTTATAACTAGAATTATCTAATAATTTAGATATTGTTACTTTAAAATTTAAACCCATAACTGAATGTTCTTCTTCCAATTTTAATATAGATTCTGTATTTGTTGATTCATAATAAAAAGTTGGTCTATGATAATATTCATCTCCAAGATTTAAATCTTTTTCAATATCATTTATAAAAACTTTAGTATAATTATTATAGTCTATACTACTTAAATTTATTGGATATGAACCAATATATTCAACTTTTACAATATTATGTGTTGATGGTAATTTAAATGTTATATTTCCACGATTACCAGCACCTTGTCCTGGTCTAAAACCACCAAATCTTGTATCTGTTTGAAAATAATTAAAAGTATGACTTACTATTGTTTTACCTGCAGCAGTATTTATATCATTTATATAATTGTTAAAATTTGTTTGACTTTCTCCTCTTTGATGAATACTAAAATCATATATAATATC
>PAAT01000082.1 GCA_002698965.1 Rhodopirellula sp.
CGATCTACCTTACGAACAACCATGCAACAAATATTTTATCTATTCCTTATATTGCTTCTGGACGACGCATCTTTGCTCGCGACTGACCATAGCACAACGGACGGGTCTGAGTTCGCATCCACAATACGACCGCTGCTAAATTCGTACTGCATCAAGTGTCATGGACCGGCGACGGTTAAGGGTGAATTAGCAATGCATATTCTGGGCGATTTGCAGGATGGACGTGACATAGAACAGTGGGAGAAAATTCTTAACAAGCTCGAAAGTGGGGAGATGCCACCCGAAGGCGAGACACAACCTAACCCTGTCGAGAAACGAGATTTTATCACCTGGATCGATAACGCCCTGCGAATGTACGTCGCAAAAACGGAGGACAGCGCCATCACTCCGACGACCCGAAGGCTAACTAACTTCGAATATAACAATACGATGCGTGACTTACTCGGCTTTGAGCTAAACCTGATCAAGAACCTTCCAAAAGACCCCATCAAACCATACGTTTTCAACAACACCGCGGAGTTTATGCGAATCGGCCCGGAACAAATGGATCGTTACAAGGAAAACGCTCGCCGAGCCATGGCTAGTGCTATTGTTAACCCGTCTGATCCCGAAATTCATAAAACGCGCCGAGAATGGGAGCCACGCGGAGGTAGTCCGACGGAAATCCAGTTCGACGAGTTACAAGGCAGGCGCGGATCGCCCGGCGGTGGTATGGGAATCAAAAGCTGGCCTGAAACGGGTGAGTTTCGAATCAGAATCAAGTCGGCTGCAATCATGCCAAAAGGCGTCACACAAGTCCCATTGAGTCTGGTCATGGGAAGCAATATTAATGAAAACTCCTCAACTTTGCTTGTAGAACCCGTTGGAACGGTCGCAGTAACCCAAAATATCGACAATCCGCAGGTGTTTGAATTCCGCGGGCGAATCGAAAACTTTCCACCTCGCGTTATCACCGCAAACGGAAAAGTTAGCTATCGTCTGACCGTTACCCCACAGAATCTTTACGATGATGGTCGACTTAATGACAACCTCAACCGATTGGCTCGACCTCGCCTCGTCGTGAAGTGGATTGACTTTGAAGCCCCAGTTTTTGAGACCTGGCCCCCCCCATATCACACGACAATTCTATTTGACTCGCCCTTACGAAAAAGCGATCCGAACGCTTACGTCAGAGCGGTTTTGGAACGATTTATGATTCGGGCCTTTCGTCGTCCGGTTCATCAAGACGAAGTGGACACGTATGTAAAGATTTACGAGATCGTGTCGCTGGACTTACCAACAATTGAGGAAGCGATGAGGGAGACCCTCGCGATGGTTTTGATCTCGCCCGACTTCCTGTATCATAGCGTCACAAAAACACGCGACCAGAATTCTCAATATGAACTGGCCTCCAAGTTATCCTACTTCCTATGGGGTTCGATGCCCGATGAAACGCTGTTTCGTTTAGCTAAAACCGGGAAGCTTACCGAGACAACGGTGATTGACCAACAAGTCAGACGGATGTTGAAGGACGAGCGATCACGCGATTTTGTTCGCAACTTCACATTGCAATGGCTGTCAATCGAAAAGATGAAGCAGGTCAAGATCAACAGCCAACTCTTCCCCCGTTTTCTATATTACGTGGGTGCCGGTGAACGCCGAGGCACTGAAGTTCCTTACCGGCCCACGATAAGGGACGACATGTTGGAAGAGTCCGTCGCTTTCATTGCAGAGTTAATCAAACGAAATGCCAGCATCCTTAGTATCGTCAATTCAGATTTTGCCATGCTTAATCAGCGACTGGCCGCACATTACGGCGTTGCCAACGTCCAGGGGCATGAACTGCGACCTGTCCCGATTAAACCCGAGCATCGACTGGGCGGTTTACTTACACAAGGATCCGTGTTGATTGCCAACAGCACAGGATCGGCTCCTCATCCAATCTACCGCGCAGTCTGGTTGCGTGAGGCGATCTTGGGAGAGGAGGTGAAAGAACCGCCCGCAGAGGTCCCTGCGCTTTCCGACTCAGCCGGTGAATCGGCCGAAATAGCTTTGTCGATCAAGGATTTACTAGCAAAACACCGTCAAGACGAAAGCTGCAATGAGTGTCATCGACAGCTGGACCCATGGGGCATACCGTTTGAACGCTACAACGCCATCGGGAGATATCAGCCCCTCGTTCCTAAGGATGGTACCCGCGTGCGAGGCGTTCGACATCCTTACCATGGCAAAGAAACCTTGAGTGAATACCTCTCCTACTTAAAGACGATCAATACCGAGATAGTAGAAGCTGATATTCGCGTGCCGCAGGGACCAAATCTAAATGGGATGTCTGATCTCAAGGAGCACATTCTTGCTAAACGAAAAGAGGACGTTGTTGAAAACCTTATTCGTCGATTGCTTACCTATGGTTTAGGGAGAGATTTGACCTATCGTGATCGTTACGATGTAGAAGAACTGTTGGAAAAGTCGAAGAAGAATGAGTACAAATTGTTGGACACGATCATTTCGATCTGCCAGAGCAAAGCATTTTTAGGACACTGATGATTCATGACAAATAGACCCTGGCACTTAAATCGACGAGAGATGCTTCGCGCACCTGGTTTGGCATTGTCACTGCCGCTGCTTGAGTCGATGCTGCAAACCAAATCCGCATTAGGCGACACGCTGGCTTCCCAAACTCTGCCTAAACGGATGGTAGTAAGTTATTTCTCGTACGGTGCCTACATGCCCAACGGCGCTAACGGTGTGCAGGACATGAAACGTCCCCACGATGAATGGAGCTGGTGGCCTTGCAAAGAGCAAGGGGAACTCACGTTTAACAAGAACTCCGCGCCTTTTGAACCGTTCAAAAATGAAGTGAGCTACCTCGAAGGACTCGACCATGCGGGCGGATGGAGTTTAGGCGGGCATAGCAGCGGCGACGTTTTCGCCACCGGCGCTGACATGAAGGAGCACGAAAAGACGAACAACATTTCCATTGATCAGGCCGCGGCGCGAGTCATGGGGCACCATACGCGATACCCATCGCTTGTCATGGGATCCGAAGGCGGAACCGGTTCGTATGGAGCCAGTAAGACCCTGTCGCACTACGGTCCGGGACGCCCGATCCCCGCGATGCACAGTCCGCAGGATATCTTTAATCGCCTCTTCAAGCCATACGACGGCAAAAGTATCGAGCAAGTACGTGCCGAACTGACGCGCGAAAGGTCTGTCCTAGACCTGCTGATGTCACAGTCTAAGAGCTTAAACAATCGGTTAGGCCATGCAGATCAACGGAAGATGGAAGAGTATCTCGAATCCATCCGAGCGCTTGAGAAGCGTGTCGATCGCACGACCGACTGGACCAAAACACCTCTACCAAACGTCGACCCGACGAAGTTCAAACTGGACGCCAGCTATAAGGACCCGCAGGAGTATCTGCGGTGCATGTATGATTTGTTGTTTGTTGCCCTGCAGACGGATACGACGCGTTTTGCAACTTTCCAAACGGAAAGCGAAAATTCATCTCAAAGTGAACTGTGGAACTTCGCTAATTATGTATTAGGTTACAAAGGGGCCACGCATGACATTGCACACAAACGACCAAAGGATTACTCGGGGCAGTGGGATCAATGGCGCAACAATCAACACGCTTACTTCCTGCAACGCTTAAAAGATACGCCGGAAGGCGATGGCAATATGTTAGATAACACGATTGTGCTCTGGGGCTGTGGCCATCCACACGCCTCGCATAGCACACGCAACTACCCGATACAATTAGCAGGCGGCACCAACCTCGGCTTTAAGCATGGTAAACTTCACAAGTTTATCGGTGACAAGAAAGTACCGCTGGCCAACCTGTTTGTTTCAATGCTCAACGCGGTCGACGTCCCGGTCAAACAGTTCGCAGATAGCACCGGTCCCATGACAGAACTACGAGGCTGACACATGCACGCCGCGACCCATTTAGCTTCGCTCACACTATCTGTCATTTTCCTACTCAATACCTTTAATGGTTCGACCCGAGTGTTTGCTGAGGAAAACCTGCCACGTGTCCTGATTATTGGGGACAGCATCTATAACACACCGTCACGCTCGGCAGCGGAAGAATTAAAAGGTCGCGTAGAAGTTGTCTGGAAGTACGAAGTTTCAAGTTTCCACTCAGGCTCGGCATTGGAACACTTCGATGAATTGCTCGGCGACACTAAGTGGGATCTTGTTCATTTCAATTTCGGTCTCACAGATCTGATGTATAGAGACCCGAACACCAAGACCATACGGGCGATGAGTAAAGAAGCCGGAGGGGTTCGGGTTACCTCGCCTGCCTTATACGAGCAACACCTTCGCCAACTGGTCACGCGTTTTCAGGCAACTGGCGCTAAGTTAGTCTGGGCAAGCACCACTCCGATCAAAACTGACTACAACGGGGTTTTAGATTCAGGCTCAGAGATCGAATACAACCGGATTGCAGCCCAGATCATGAAAGAAAAGGGTGTCGCGATCAATGACATGCACGCCTACATCAATGCCAGCGAAGTTGCGCTAAAAAGTAATAATCCACTTTCATTTAATCGCCATCCACTTCATCCTCCCATTGTCCAAAGTATTATCACTATATTGAAGCTGGATTAATGATGCGGGGCCTAATGGGCACGCCGAAGGCTTCTTTAACAACATCTAGGACGATCTTACCTTCGGCCAAACGAGGGATGAGCGACGATGGCATGAATGGCTGCCCGAAGTGAAAATCCTTCTTCCGTAATCGACACGAAGATGGCGTCAATATCAGGTCGATCCCTTAGGGTAATTTCCCGGCCATGAGCATAACTAAAAAGTTTACCGATGATGCCCTTTATAATCTGATCCTTATCCGCCATTAGCGCCGTTTTAAGCGTCGTCATGTCGCGAACTTCACGGCCATTGGGAAGTTTCATGGCGGCATTAATCGGAACCGAGGTAATTCGGAGTTCCTTCGTAAAACTCGTCCCTTTTTGCTGTATAGGCAGTTCTTCAACATGGCGATAAACATTACGTTTTCTACCCACTGGATCATAGTATTCCAACGCGAATCCAAGCGGATCAATCTTCGAGTGACATCGCGAGCAGCTTTGAAGTTGTTGATGCTTAAGAATGGCTTCACGGACGGTCGTGGTACCCCGGATATCGGGTTCGTTAATCAGGACATCGGCTGGCGGCTCGATACGTTCGTTATATAAATTTTTGAGTATCCATGACCCCCGATGGATGGGGGACGTGGTGAAGTCGAGGGAGGTCAACTTGAGGAAACCAGCCTGGGCTACCAGTCCACCACGTTCACTTCCTACCGGTAGTTGGACAGGCACGAACGAATCCCCATCAACCGCGGCCAAACCGTAGAACCGAGCGAGACGATCATTAACCATGACGAAGTCCGAGTCGATAAAATTCTCCATGCTCATACCATATTCAAGCAGGTAATGAAAAAGTTCCCGACCCTCGCGTCCCATAGAATCAACCGTCATGCGACGTACGTCCTTAAACACACGTACATCGGGCCCGAAATCGTCCACTTTTTCCAGTTCCAACCACTGACGCGTAAAGTCATCGATAAAGCGAGCGACTTTAGGGTCTTTCAGCATCCGCTCCACCTGTACAGAGGGAGTAGCAGCCAAAGTGCCAGATTTGGCGGAATTCAGAAGTTCAACATCAGGAACCGAATTCCAGAGAAAATATGATAAACGGTGGGCACGTTCCACAGGAGTCAACTCGGAAGACTCAGACTTATAGATAAAGTGAGGCGAGGTCAATAACGCGGTAAGCACACTGCGAGTGATAGCTAGCGACGAGGTGCCGGCCTTTTGTTGTTCCCGCGCCATATTAACAAACACTTTTCGATCTTCACCAACCAATGGCCGCTGTGTGAGAAACATCCCGATATGATCGACCAATTGCGACGGCTTCATCTTCGAATTAGGCACAAGCCTCTCCATCGCGACGGTGGGCCACTGATCCGTTAGCGGACCCGTCACACGGACTTGCGTGAACCTCATGGCGGGACCCGTATGGGAATGCTTTACAAGACTCCTCCCGGGCACACGTGCACTATCAAACGTGAACGCCAATTGGTCGCCAGCTTTGAGGGTGAGTCTTGTCGTAAAGGAATTCGAGCCGTGAGGGAGCGCAATACGTTGAACTAAGCGAAAACTTGTGGGATAACGCCCATCCCCAATATTAATTCCGACAACCTCGCCCTCCTTTGAATTTTCCGACCGCGCCTTTACATCCAGGCGATACACTCCAAACTCTGGAATGACGAATTGATCATGCCGCTCTGGATCGATTGAAAAATGAAGATTACTCCGGTAGGGACGAAATCCAGTAAGCACATAATCGTCCCCATCGCTGTAGTCACCGCCACCCCCTGTCGCGAAATTTTTACTGCCATGAAAATGCCGAACATCGAATTCCCAAGTCTTTGACTCCGGTTTGACACCCGGCAAAACATGCTCTGCAATAAAGCGGGCCGTTTTTAAGTAAGCCATCACCTGAGACGGCGACATAAGGTGCACATCACCAAACTTATCAAAGCCGCGTTCCACATGTTCCGGTGGTAAAAGACCCTCAAAATCAAACGCAATCCCGAAGAGATCATGCATCGTATTCGTATATTCCGAACGAGTCACTCGCTTTAGTGAATGATTTGAGCCCTGGGAACCGAGTTGCTCCTGTAACACCCTCACAACCTCACCCACGCTCCTTGCATCAGGGGCAGAAGCACTTTTTGGAGGCATTTCACCTGCACGTAGGACAGTAACGACGGACTCCAGCAACTCGACATCGACGACCAAGTTACGCACCGGCATATCAAGACGAACATTTCCATTTTGTTGCTCCGCACCATGGCAACCGACACAGTGCCGGGCAAAGAATTGCTCTACCTTCGAATCTGCCAGGAGCGCGGACGTCGCTAACCACACTGCGAGCAACAAAGCACTGGCGGGTCGTGTCATGCTAACACCTCAAACGCTCCCGTACTTTCGCCAAAGAACTCCTGCTCCGGAGCGAATAGTTGCAGCAAACCAAGATAGAGGTTGCTCATCGGGACGTCTTGCATTTGCCAATGTCCGGGAGTTCTTAGGCGACTATCGAACACCAATGCTGGGAGATTATCAAAGTTGTGAGAATTTGCGCTACCCATCGATGCTGTCAGCAAGGTGGTTGTCTGGTCAAACAGCGTCCCATTGCCTGAGGTGCGTTCCTTCATCATGCTAAGCGAACGGCTAATCCTCTTGAGAATTGCGTGTTCAAGCACCAGTAACTTTTTGATTTTCTCAGGTTTCTGGCCATGGTGCGAAAGATCGTGATAATTGCCGCTAATTTCAGGCTCTTTAAAGCCTTCCCAAAAAGGGATTTGCACGGTAACCGAGCGGGTTGAATCGGTTTGCAATGCAAGAACAGCAAGATCAAGCAAAGTCCCGACGTAGTCATCGACAGACTTGCGGCTGAAATCATCTAGCTTGTAATCAACACGCGGTTTTGACCGCTCTGCCCAGTAGGCTCGACGCCGCACGGACTGTTCAACCTCTCGTACTGACGTAAGATACTCGTCCAACTTAATTCGGTCAGTGACATTAAGACGTTTTTCCATCGAACTGGCTTGTGCAAGAACGGCGTCAAGTATACTGCGGTCTTCGGCAAGAATTTGCTGCTGTGTTCTCTCGTCTTCATCGACCTGAAAAAGCTGATTGAAGATTTTCCGGGGTGAATCAATCTGGTGCACCGGTAATCCGTGTTTATCCCAGGAAATCTGAGAAAAGTCGAGATTTTCACCAGCCTGAAACACCAGAGACTTAAAACGCGTGCTGGCTCCAATTTCGTCGGCCACCGCCTGATCGATCGAAATCCGGTTCTTGCGGTGAAGCTTGTTGAAATAACCGGAAAGAATACCAACGCAAGGCGTATGTCCGAAACCGTTCTGTACAGCCGGGTTGTCCAATCCGCTGAGTATCTTCAGTTGATTAAAGTGATCGGAGAGCTCATTTAACAAGGTGGGTACTTTAACAAACGGGCCTTCTGTTAGCGGAATCAACTCAGGCTGATAAAAGCTAAGATGATTTACGATCGTCAAGAGGCGTCGCGGCGCATCCTCCTCCCCGACCTGTCCGAGGCTCTCCATACACGGAAGAAGCAATGCCACTCCAGACCCTCTTAGAAAGCTGCGTCTGATCATCTCTGTTTTCTTTCGGTCGCATGGGCGAATCGACCCGCGGAGGCGTTTGCCGTCCACTATCTCACCTATGAATAATTCCTGCGGTCACACTCAACGCGTTTGGTTATTTTATTCATGCCTTTAGCGTAGAACAATAGTATCGGCAGACAATAGGTTATCAATTAAAGATTAGCAATAGAAGGGTTGGCACTGCACGCAACGGTCCTGGCTGAGATTGGATGGAATGCGTACCAGACATTAAGTTATAATTTGGGTAGACAATCAAATGCCTGAAACCTGCTTTGCCCAATACAACGAGCCAAGGATGATGTCTTGAAATCACAAACGCTATCACGTCGAAACTTGCTTATCGCCAGCGGTGGCATAGCTGTAACCAGCCTGGCGACTCCTTCTTTCGCCGTTGAACCGTCTATTGACCCACTAGGTAAGGATTTGATCTTCCGAACCGCAGACCCCCGAAATGGGGAGCCGAAATTGAGCAAGTTGGTCCAATCCTGGCTTACTCCGACCAAACACTTCTACGTCCGTTCCCACGCACCTAATCCGCAAATTAATGTCGATAAGTTTGTCCTCACTGTCGAGGGAAAGGTGAGAACACCACTGGCCTTAACGATGGATCAGTTAAAGCAGCTTCCCCGGCACAATCTGACAGCCACGCTCACCTGCGCCGGCAATCGCCGTTCCGAATTCAATACAGAGGGAAAGGTAGGCGGTGTTCAATGGGCAGCTGGCCCTATCGGCAACGCGAAATGGTCTGGATTCGCACTGTCTGATGTACTTAGGAAGGCAGAAGTCCTTGAGGAGGCCCGACACGTTTGGTTTGAAGGCCTGGACCAAATCCAAAGATCCAATGCCGTCATCCCATTCGGCGGATCTATTCCCATTGAGAAAGCGATGGTAAACGAAACTATTCCGGGGGCTGTTCTCGCGGATCAAATGAACGGTCAGCAACTAACGCCAGATCACGGATACCCCTTGCGCACCATAGTCCCGGGATATATTGGAGCCCGTAGTGTTAAGTGGCTGGGGAAGATTGTCGTAAGTGACAAGCCTTCCCCCAATCATTATTTAGCCACGGCCTACAAGCTAGTGAAGAAGACAGATCCAATTGACTGGACCGAGTCAGGCCCCATTTACCGTTATCCCATAAACGGTGCCATTGCGACTCCAGAAGCCGGAGTCACCGTACCAGCCGGACGACTTGATATTTCTGGCTATGTCCTGCCTACTGGTCTTATGAACTCAAGGGCACATCGAATCGAAATCTCTACCGATAACGGCGTAACATGGGTGGCTGCAAAGGTCACCGATGGAAATAGTGATTTTTGCTGGCAATTATGGAAAGCTCGCGTCAAAGTAACCTCGCGTACTACTTCACTTCTGATGCGTGCCTCCGACAATACCGGGGGATTTATGCCGCAACGCGTTGCCTGGAACGCTAAAGGCTATCTACAGAATTCGTGGTATCGATTACCGATCAGAGTTTCCTGACTACGGTTCTCTTGCTGAATTTCATTACAGTACCTCTATTAGCACCCCGAATCATCACTACTGCTTTTCAAACAGCTATCCGAATTGAACATTTGATCGATCATGTGACATTTAGGCGGCAATCTCATCTTTCCCCATCAGCATGACCGTAAATACACCCCTTCCACATCACGCTCTCCGGTTATTCCATCGTCTGAGAGATTTTGTTAAACTTTCTCTCTGTATGGGAAATCAGGGCTTTTGACCAATTTCCACAACTGTAGCAAACAGGTAGAACGCGGATCTCTTATTTTTCTCCTACTCCCGCGTCTAACATTCAATGAGGTGCAACCGACATGGCTTCTTCGACGTCAATTCTTGCGGATAAACTACACGAGTATCCCCAGCAAAATGTCCTCGACGGGGGAACAGCTTCAGTCCTCGACGCATGCCTGAACAAACATGATGGGGTATTACAACTGGTACATCGTTACGCCGGACGAACTTTTTGCACACCCGGAAAACGCCTGCGACTTGACGCAGCATCATATTACCCGGAATACATGAACGGCACCGGGCTTGATGAACTCTGGATGGGCTGCACTGTTCCCATCGTTACCGGCGTCATCGACACGCGTACGCAGAGGGCGCCTTTTCGAGAAGGCGAGTCCCACGTGCTCACCGCAGATGGCCAACTAATCTCACTACAAGACTTGATCGTGGCCGACTCAACGGCAGTCATGGGCGAAAAGATCACGACCTTATCAAAGTCCCTTTTGGGTAAAGTCACCTGGCCGATTGTATCGAAGAAGTTTGATAATCTTAATCCGATTCCTGATCACCTACACTGGACGAAATGGGAAGTTTATGACATCAACTCCTACGACAATCCGGGAGTCAGTGCTTCGCACTATCATACTACTGCCATGGGTTTGTACTCCTTCGTGACGAAGGATCAATTCCTCGATTGTATGAAACGTTTCGGACAGGGTGAATATAACGGTATCAGGCATTTGGCGCCGCATGTAATGATGCGTCTTGACAATGGATTCGTGATGCCCAATGGCGTGCTACACTCGCCGACCAACCTCTGCACCCACGAATTACATGTCACCATGGACGAACACTTTCTCGCCGAGGACCTAACACTTGACGGCCGGATTGGCGCGGCCGACGCCTTCTACGCCTGCCGCGAGGAAGACTATCCGACGGATCGACATGAAGACTGGGAATACCTAGTGGACAAATTTGATTTCGAAGCCAATCAGAATCCGGATTTTGTTCGAAACAACGCGCGACCCGCTATTTCGGCGGAGGACTTCCTCGATAATGGTGTCGACGCAAAATGGATCGTTTATGGGAATTTCCTTGGCGACCAAAAGTGCTCTATACTCCGACTCACGTTGGAACCGGGAGCCGCAACGACCTTTTGTCCAGAAAGCCCAACTTTGTTCCATACAAACCGTGGCAGTGGGCAAGTTGGAAAGCTCGAAGTGCGATACCACCAGGATATGAGGCTAGGCGAGGTCTATCCCGAAATTGGCTTCATTACTCAGTCGGCCCTTGCGATTGGCGGGGTGAAGATTAGAAACACGGGCGACGAACCGTTTGTCTTGACGTTTGACTTCCCACAGCTGGCGCACTCTAAAACTCCTGGCGTTACCGAATAGAGGTTTCGGACGGTATTCATCTTAGTGTAGAAGCTGTCATTCGTTAAACATAGGCACGCAATATTGGCCCGATAGTTCCGCTTAACTCGCCGTAAAGCACGTACACTGAATAGCGACGTCAGCGCACGTTACTGATAACTTTCGAACCGCTTAACAAAACTATTACTAGACCGATGGCGAGGTTCTGAGCTCGTCAATGGTAAAGCAGCGGCCTGTTTGAAGGGTGAAAACAAATAGTTGACCTTTACGATATTGCGGCGATACTTAACAAAAGTGCTTTATCTAGACTAAAGCCTAATTTCAGTGTTTTTGATTCTCTTTTAGTAGGCCGATGAAAAAACGACGACGGACCTTTTCCAAG
>PAAT01000083.1 GCA_002698965.1 Rhodopirellula sp.
CAGCAGGGCATTTCGCATGTCGACCTGGCCATGTTTGACGCCGAAGGGTGGGATTTGGCCATTCTCGACGGGATGAACAACACTCTGGCCGAGCGTCGCGTCAAGGTGTTTGAGTTCGAGTCGACAGCTAAGTTGTCCCCCGTACCCGGCATGGACCTGGAGCGGGCCCTGATGCGGCTGCATCGCCTGGGCTACGCCTGCTTCTTCGAGTACGACAACGGCTGCCTCGCACCCGCCAGCAAGCCCTGTCTACCCCCCCATGCAGCATTCCTGAGGGAGCACCAGAATCTCGTCTGCGCTCTGACAGATTTTGCGCCGGCCTTTTGGCACATCTCGGATGCCTGCGTTGCTGCCTCTGAAGTGCACATGGCGCCTGCGAATCGCTCATGGTTGCCCAAGAAAGGCTGTGGCTCAGATTTTGGCATGGGTTGACTTGGACCTTTTTTTTTATTAAAAAGAACGCACTACCACAGACTCTACACTTGACATCACTCCTTTTGCGAATCGGCCTTCATCTTTGCAATGCGGGCCAGGTTGGACGTTATGGCCTGCGAGCGCGAGTCTTCGTGCGCAGCTACGGCTTCCGCGTCCCGCTTGGCCTGTGCTGCTTGGCTGGAGTGGAACTGGGCGCTAGACACGGAGGGGACGGGCGTGTACTGCGTCGGCGGAGGCAGGCGAGCGGTGGGCGAAAAGCGCACGGCGTCCGTGTACAGCCCGCGCACAAACTCTTGCGCCATTTCGATTTTGTATTCGCTCTCTTTGTTAAGTGGTCGAGGGTTTGGGCAAATCAAACAAGACGCGTGATGCGGCCGCTACGCCGCTTGTGCTTGCCCTTGCGGATTTTGCGGATTTTGCGGATTTTGCGCACCAGCTTGAGCAGCCAGTCGAGCAACGAGAAGCTGCAAAGCCAAAGTTCTGTTCAGTAGTTGTACTTTTTCAGGAGTGCGATACGTGCTTTTCCAATTGTTATAAAGGGGTCGAAGAAGCTCCCAATTTTTGCCCGCGTTTTCTTCAATCATCCCCAGCAGCATCGCAAAGGAAAATGCGGTCTGGTACAGTCCTATTCTGAATTCGCCAATGTTAAGGTGGCCAAGAATGCGACTTTTCCAATCCGCCACCGCTTCGGGCAGGTCAGGATCGACATCTTTGACGCCCCGTAGCATGCGGAATAAATCTCTTCTCCACACTCTTTCTTCCTCCGTAGTGAATTTCCGGTCCGGAACGGATAAGTCTTCTGCGTCAATGTTTCTGGAGTTTAGATTGGAACCTGCACTACCAGTGGACAAGGAACAGGCCGACAGGTTTGGTAGCATGGATGTCTACCGCCGTCTTACCTCAATATGCAATGCACAAGGCTTCCTTTATGGTGAATGGCCGCCACGCGTGGCGACTGCGAGTTGTGGAGGCGCCGTGCTGGTTGCAACAAGGCGAGACGACATGGCGTACATAACGACCACAGACGGGCGGCGGCGCATATTCAAAAAAGCCCTGATAAGCGACGACAAACTCGACTACGCGTTGACGTCTATAACTGCGAATAATGCGGGACAGTTTTCAAAGTTGGCAATAGAGCTTCTGGGCAGTGTCATTCAGTGCGTGTTGACACTGACGCCAAGCACGTCTTTCAAAGCATCTGCCAGTGAGGCACTGCACAGTGCTCAAAGCGTGCTCCGCTTTTCCGTCACGTGCAAGTACGTGTGGAACGCATACCGAGGACTGCTGCCACAACGACTGGAAGTTGCAGCGCGGCGGTGCACGAGCATACAAGCCTCCTTGGAGGCGACGTCTGCATCCGAGCATCAGCAGCCGTTTTACCAACAGGTGCTTCTCGAAGAACGGTCGCGCATTCCTTTAAAGGTGCTAGAGCAAGCACACGAGTATGTGTGCCTGGATGTTGCAACGGACATTAACGCGAAGGCGCGTCGATCGTGCAACCTCGTCATGTCCAGCCCTAATGCAAAGCACTGTTCCGAACTTTTAAAGGAGGCGTTCAACGGGAGAATTCCAACACCGCGGGTCAAGGTGGCAAACGCGTTGAAATCCTCTCGGGGCAACATGCACAACTCGGCGTCGCCGATTGCCGTTGTCAAAGGCGCCGGCACGCACTGTGCAATTTCTCTTGAGCACGTTGATTTGGCGACAATGGGCCGTGGTGATCCGCGACCGCGACCGTGGGCATCGGAACACGCCGCCGTGTTTGGTCCCAATGGCTACCTGCATTTGGAGAATGTGCCTGACAGGGTCGCCAGCGGCCTCTTAGTCTTGGACGACGCGCGCAAGAACCAAGCGGCGGCCCACATGGAGGCGGTGCCGACGTGTGCCCTGCCTTTGTTTTCAGAATCGGACATGCGCAAGGCAACGTACTTGCACCGGCCTCCGGTTGTCCGCCAGATGCGCTTTGACAAATGCGGCAACTTTCTGGCGGTTGTCTCGCAGCGAAGTCAACATTACGAAGGCGATGCAAAGTGGATGATTTCGCAGGAGACCGACGTGCGTGTCTTCCGGACAACGCCGTATGAAGCCGGCGGAAAGATTGACGGCAAAGAGCAGTTGGTGCTGAAGCTAAAGGGAGATTGCACTGACGATTACACGAGCCTCGAGAATTTTGGATGGGAGCAGGCACACCTTGATGGCAGGATTGAAGTCTGGTTTTGTGACAAGGCAAATACACTCAACATTCTGGACGCATCTGATTTGCGCCGATTAATTCGTCATTGTCATACAAATGACCGTCGTCAAGCTCCGGCGCTTTACACCTACAAACGAGTCGGAAGTGGGCCAGACTGGGTGTATGAGGAGCAACGGTGCGAGCAAAGAGAAGAGGACCGAGCGGGTGGCTGGTTGGATCGTGTTTGCAACGAGGAGTGCAAAGGCAATGATGTGGACAAGGGGCTCGTCAGCTTTGACTGCACTTGCTGTGGAACCTTTACATCGAGTGTTTGGAGGCTTAACAGCGGTTACACCTGTGGAACGCTTATGCAGTGGACAATAGAACGAGAAACTCCCGACCAGCTTGGTGGCCATTTGATTGCAAAGGCCACAGTCCACGAATCCTATCAGGTGGAACCGCTCAACGTCAAGATTCTGCCGCCCGGCAACGCCGTTGCCGCGATATGTCTCGAGAACCAGTCTCGCAGTGTGAAGGTCAAAATCTTTGCTACCGCAAAAAGCGAGTCGTCCTACTTTGACGCCGACGCAAACGCTTATGGGGCTGCCCCTGCCTTTCACCACCTGTACACAGTAGAAGCGGCTCATGATTTCAACAATCAGTGGTCGGATGTGACCTCACATTTTGCGTACATCGACGTCTTCTCCGATGGTCGCACTGCGCTTTCGCCATGCGGCAGGTTTCTCGTGGCTACGATGAAGTATCTTGACCTGGGAGTGGCCATAATCGACCTTTGTCCTCACCAGCTGGAATTCACGTGGAATCGACTAGAAACGGATGTGCCGCCGGCTGCATTGGCTTGGAATAGTGCGGGAATTTGGGTGCAGACGAAACAGGGCGTGTTGCTCCTAGGTCACAACTAAATGAAACAATAACCCCGGTTTCGCTTGTACCCAAGTAAGGAGACAGCACACAACCATGCTGTTTGCGTACGCACCCATTGCGGAAACGGGCGCGCTGTTTGACAAGCGGTGGCGCATAGACGGCAAAGAGGCAACTTCGTATCAAAGCAGGCTCACGCAGCACAGCAGCCTGCAGGGAACGTGGAGGTTTGAGACGACGCCCTTTACCTACGGTCACGGCAACATTGCAATTGGCAGAGGCATTGTCACTGCTGTCCTGTTCTTGGCCGCGTGCATCACCACGGCCGTAGCCGGTGGAATGGTGTTGGGGCACGCGTCCGACCACGACAACGAGGACATTGTGAAGCGCTGGGCCGGAACAATGGCAATCGTCAACCCCATTCTCTTTGTAGTTGCCAGCGTTTTTTACATGGCCGTCCCAGGAGCTTTGCAGTACGGCGTCTTGAATGGGCTGATCATCGGGTTGTTTGTGCTCGTGTACGCTTCGAACATCTTGCTCTTGCAGTGGGCCGAGGGCCACGCTGCCAGCTCGCTGCACACGCGCTACAAGGACGCAGACGGCCCACTCGAAGCGGCATTTGTGCTCAACTCCTTTGTCGCCGGGGTTGGCGTTTGCAACGTCGTCGCCGGACTCTACAGCGACCTGATGTGGCGCCAGACGCCGCAGGAGGCAGACGCCCGAGCAAAAGCCACATCGGATGCTCAAGCCCCATGAGTCAACAACAATTGCAAAAGTGCGCGTAATGTGGCGTTTTCATATGTTAACACCCGTAGTAATGAAAGTGTGAAGGGTTGACGCGTTGACGCCGTGCAGCCATCATGGAAAGACATTCGTCCTTTTTGTCAGAAGACTCCAATCAAGACGAAGAGTATGAAGAAGCCCTTCGTTTTGTCGTAGGCGTAGAAGGCTTGACGAGGAAATGGCTGCTAGAAGTTAAAAGAGATTTGGAAAAGGCTTTGACGATTCGTAATGAAGCGCACAATGCAGATGCAGACGCCAGCTTTGCCTATGATCAAATCTTTACAGACGTAATTCCGATGACCGAATACCGGTGGATTGCGCTGCAGGCTCGGCAGCCAGGACCCCACACAGCCGCCACGTCGCAGACCACGCCAAAATTGTCGCTTTTTGGCCGGTGGAAACCTGGCATTGGTCCAGTCAATGCTCTGGGCCTTGACGGAGAGGAAGAGGAAGTCACACAGGTCAGTTGGCAGTGTCTCTTGTGGTATCTCCAAAAACACCAAGCCGAGTACGAGACATCCATTGATCATTTGGATCAGACTCCGGCTCCAGGCCTGGGCGTTTTTACAAAAAAGGCTGGCGCTGTGATAGACACAATCAAAAACGCAACAAGCAAACTCAGAGAACGCTACGGTGTTCGGAGAATGGGACTGACGGCCGAATGCTTAGTCCGAGACGACGCAACAATCGTCGAATTGAAGGCTAATCCATTCATGTCCGCACTGGGTCCCGACATGCGCCCAATCACTCCATTGATGGCCAGTGCCGTTTTGGCCATGCTGAGTTGCGCAAGAGCGGTGCTGCCCTCACCGTGGATTCGGTACGCACCGCTCAGCAGGACATGTGACTGGGCTGCACCTCCAAACTACAACAGGAGCCCTAACATCACAACTCTTGCCAACCTGGTTGCAAATCACGTGGAACACCTGCCAATTGAACCAATTGTCAAAATCGCCAAAGAGTTTGCAATGCGCCACATTCTCATCATGCCAAGAACAGAAATGGATCTTCGTTATGAAGGTCCACATTGGATGACCTTGTGGCACTGGCCAGAGCTGTACCTTTCCACTGACAGTGGACCGGTGTACCCTGTCGGATTTGGACAATCCATAGAACAATGGGGCGGTAGTACGACGATTGGCGTGATCAGCTCGAAGGAAATTGTCTTGCTGTTTCAGCTGTGCGCGCTCTATGCTTACCTGCACGACAAAATCCGCCCCGACCAGAAGCGCGCCCTCATTCAACATGTAAAAGACGCTTCATGGTTTGCGCAGTTTCGTATTGAGGAAGACGACCAAAAAAGGCTTCACGATGCGCTGGTGAGTGCGTGGCGGGACAAATACCCAGTGTCTGTCGCACCGTCGTCAAGCGGCCCGCCACCCGGGGCGCCCGGCCCGTCCAGCAGCAGTGACGTCCAGCCCAGCCGTCGCAGCAACGCGGAAGGCAAGAAACGAGCAGAACCCGGGTTATTGGATGACTTCTCTGTGGAGCAAAACTCAAAGATTGCAGAGCTCCTACAACAGTTGCAACAAATGGAAGCCAACAATAGGCGGCTAAGTCAGGACAACAGCAACCTTCAAGCGATGCTCGATAGTCAAGAAGAGGACCCCTCGGGCGAAGGCACGAGGCCGCTTGCGATAGATCCCAAAGAACGGGCCCGAGAGCTCATGCGGAGATGGATTGAGGCAGCATTGGCAAAGGTGCCGGGTGACCAACTTGCTGAGATAAGCGATCAAATTGAAGCTTTTTTTGCAAAGATTCGAAACAACGATGACTTTGAAGAAGTCTACACGGACATGTATGCCATCTTACTGACTGTCGGAGAATTGACCGTTCCTGACGAAATCTTGGAAAGAATGGGCTTGACAGAGCAATGGACAAATTCGTCCAATGCCGAAAGGCGTCTGCTGCACGAGGCAATGATACGGCTTGCAAATGCCATGATACCAAAGCATGAGGTTTTGGCCAAATTCAACTCGTGGATGGAACGGGACGATTTCATCAAAAGCAAAGCCGGAGCGGAGGCCGACGCCCAAAAAAAGAGGGAAGGAAAGGAGAAGGAAGACGCACAGAACGCAGAGCGGGAACGACGACGACTAGAATTTGAAAGCGATCTCTTCGACTTGTGGTTTCCAGTTTACATTGCGGCTTACAGGTTGCCTTTTGCTGCACAAGACTTTGAAGAAGAGGCAAAGGCGCTGATGAAGCGACTCAAAAGGGGCATGGGCACAGACGCAACAAATCCAACATCTAGCAACGTGCTCTTTGTGGAAAGCGACCGTTTGAAGAATTATCCTCCCAATGTATCGCTGACGGGATTCAAAAAAGATCCCGTAGAAGTGCGCGTGTTGCTGGAACGCTTGAGGAGAATCAAAGTCGAAATTGACGGCCCCCTGCCAAAGATTGCCGACAATTTAAAAAGGAATTTGGAACAATGGCTCCAAGACAGAAAACGGCCAATTGAACGAGACCTCTTGGAACTTCCGTCTTGGGCAAGGCAGCTGCTCGAGTCGTCGTCGGGCGCAGGATCCTCTGGGTCGGGACCGGGACCGCCGCCGGTGTTGGCGGCGCCGCCGCCGGGAGCACCGCCGCCGCCTCCGCCGCCGCCGCCGCCGCCGCCGCCGCCACCGCCACCCAATGGCGGCGGCGGCGGTGGCGGCGGCGGTCCCGACCGTCCCGACAATTCCGAAATGATGAACCAAATGATGGACGCAGTTCGCCGACGACAAGAAAGGCAGCGTAATTCGGGTCAAGCGTACGACTATGGAACATTGGACGCCTGCATCGACCTGGCCTTTCACCTGCACACAAAGCTTCACGGCATGCATGGCGCTGCGGCGGCGACGGGCGCGGGCGCGGTTCCAGAACCCAGTCTGGCCAGCGACGTCGTTTACACTGTTCAAGAGGCTGCACTGATGACCGTTGCCGAACAACTAACCGAAAGCTTTGACGTGGCAAACGTGCTGACGTTGAGCGACGAGAGCGCCGAAAAACGCAGGGCAGCGTGTATCATACACGCGATTGCTGCACATTTTACCCAACTTGCCAATGAACCGTACCCACGGGCATGACCACCTAGTTTAGACACGCACGTGTGTGTGTGCTCTTTCTAAAAGTCATCGGGCGCCGCAAAGATGTGCACGGTTGATAATCTCCACATTGAGGCGTATAGTTGAGTACGGTGTGACTGCGCGAGAAGCATTATGATCCCACTCGACGAGGAAGACGTAGAATACCTTTTAGAAGGTAATACCTTAGTCGAGATCTGCAAGCCGTTCATCGAAGACGTGTGCAAAAACCTTCTTAGTGAGTATTGGGAGCAGGGTCTCCCAGAGGACGTGCAACGAGAAGAACGCAGAAAATTCACCAAGGGTGTCTTGCAAAGCGAGGAGTTCCTGAAGGAACGGAAAAGGGCAGTTCTGTTTGTGCTCGCAACAACCCTGGACATTGTGAAGGCTCTCTTAGATGGAAGCCGTACAGTAGCCTTCCAGCTGATGAATTACTTCCTCAGAGCAAAAAGTATGGAACTTGTAATGAACCAAGAGGTATACGTGGATGCAGAATACAAAGAGCGCGTTGTTACGCTCTTCGGTATTGCGTTCGCGCAAACCGGCATCGATGGCTTTGTGGCCAACCATCGAAACGGGTTTGATGCGAACTTCTATCAAAGCTACGATGAGCAAGTACTACTTGTTTCAAGAGAAGATAATATCATGTGGGACTTTGAGCTAAAGGCGGACTACCTGGAAAACTTCATGTGTCCACTATTGAAGACAATGACAGAACACCGCGAAGAGATGCCAGAATGGAGACAAAGCCAGTTTGACGAGTGGTTCATGACCATCATTAAGAAACACGAATTCTTTGTATCCAAAATGCAAAACACCAAAGGCCTTGATATGGTTTGGGACATAAAAAACAAAGGACTGCTCTTTGTGATCAACAACGTGGCCAATTTGTACTTTTACGACATGAGTTTTGGTGCTATCAAAGAAGAACTCGAAGACCAAATTCCACAGAACGCGAGTAATTTGTATGGCGAAGAGGCGTGGCAAAAGAAACGCTTGTACAAAGACGTTTTAAACTGCATTGATCCCGATAAATGGGACCGAGCGGATCTCGTGGAGGAATACATATCTGCCGTGATGGTTTCAATATTGGAGCTGCAGCAAACACTGCCGCCCGATAACAAAGGCGGATGGATGAATAAACTTGCAGAGACAACCCGCCGGTTTTTGCACAAGGCGAGGAAAGTATACTACACGACGGATGTTCATGTTCTGGAAGATCAGGTTTATGACGATCTAAAGAACTTTGTTGCCGGCCTCAACACATTCATGACCAATGTCTTGGAGGCAATAGACAACAACGGAAGTTTCATGGAAACTGGAAGCGACAGTCTGAACGGCATTGTGCAGTTGGATGTCAGGTTGCGCCACCTTCTCTTGTTGGCGCTCGCGAGTAAGGTTTCTAACATACCCACAACGGGCGAACGATCACTCGAAGAACTGTGCCGGTCGCAACTGGAAATGGTCTTTAAAAGGATAGCTGAGCGGCACGACGTAAATTCGTGGTCTCCAGCATCACACACAAAATTCATCAAAGACATTTCCCAAACGTTTTACAAAAGCCTTGAAGCAGTCGGTCAATCGTTTGGCGCAAAGAAGTTTCACGCAATCACTGGCATTCTGCGCATCAACTACAACATGTTTGAAAGGCTTTGGTATGACACTCACGTAGTGCTCAACCCCCTATTTTCAGAGATAGATTTCCCAGACAGGGTCTTGGCGGCAAGGGACATTTTGAGAAGCGGGATTTACATTACCGAGCTGGAGATAAACATGTACAGCAAGATCTTTGGAAGCCCGGTTTACAGCATTGATGTCTCACAATGAGCCCCAACGACACTTTGCATCGTGTAAATTTAGTCTGCCGCGTTGCGGAGTTTGTAAAGGCATACGCCACGCGTCGCTAAGGAGTGCGCCGCGTGGAGTGGTGCGCGAGTGGTGACGACGCACTCAAATCTAGCAAAGATAAGAATGGAAGTTCCTACGACGCCACCTCCCAAGGCACAGCCAACAACTCCGCCGCAGCTCAAGCACGGCAACCACGGCCAAGGCGACAGCACCTACGAAGCGCAGATGGGCCGAGCGATGAGAATACTGTCACTTGAAGACAACTTGTCACCACAGAGCGTGTTTGAAGCGCAAGTCGTCCACTTTGTGGAGAGCCGAATGCTCCCCGTGCGCCGTGCACTCTTCTTGGCGAATGCGTAAAGTAAAGTACATATGTCCGTACCGCTAGGCCAGTAATTGCATAAAAGACTGTGATAAATTTGTTGACCAATCATGACCACAACCTTGCCGTTGAAACGCGGCTTTGCCACCATTGGCAATAGCAAGTACCGCACCCCGTTTGCGCCGCCCACGAGCAATGCCCTGGACGGCGCAGAGCCGGCAAATCCAAAGCAGGCGTTGCCATTGCCCGTGACCGAACTGCTTGCGCCCAAGCTCGTGCCGACCACCGAGGCGTCGCACCGGAAGAGCAATGCGCAAATACCGTATACGCGCGTCGTCACGGACACGCGCCACCTCCCCGACGACGGCGACGTCGTCTTCATACGCAGTCCCGACGGACGCAAAGCGGCGGGAAAAATGCGCGTTTCGGCCAACGACAAGACCGAGATGCTGGCTAGCTTGAGTAGCGTCAACAAGGCCATTGCGGCAGCGGCGCCTTGCGATCGAATACGACTCGTCGAGTCGTGGACCGTCGACGGCATCTTGCTCAGCACCGAACGGGAGATGGACACAGAAAGCCGTCACGCCGAAGACGAACCGCTGACGAGCTCGACGGCCGTGCTGGTCAGTCTGCAAGGACCCACCGTTTTGCGCAACATCTTTTCCGACCGCCCATTGGTCGGAGACTGGTGCTACATTGGCATGGTCACCGAAATCGGCCAGGCGCCGCAACTTGTGCCGTTTTCTAGCCAGCATTTGGACATGAACTTTACGCCCGAGCCGCCGGTCGCGCCGCAACTCGGCTTTGCAACAACCGTCACCCGCAAGCGCGAGCGCGCCACGTTCACGGCAGCACAAGCGCGCGCCCTTTGCTACGCCTTTTGCTTGGGCCGGGTCGTCGACAGCTCCCCTTCCGACGGCAACGTCACCGTCAACGTCAACGTGCGCCGAATGTCGTGGCAGCAAATTGGCATACGCCACGACGAAGAAAACTGCGAGGTGTTTGAGGTCCCTCGCGAGCTAGAGTTGAAGATGATCGGCCCGTACTTGGGCAGGCGCGGCGCGACGGTGCTCCGGTACAACTACCCAAGGAGAAGACGCATTGGTGGGCTGTGTGCTTTTGGACGCGGACTGTGTGGGAAAATCCTCCGTGCGCCACCCAGGATTGTGCTTGAGGAAGAACCGCCGTTTTGTCGGCACGGGCCCGACGACCCACCCGCATTCTTGGACGCCGCTACGCAAGAGGGTGCTAGGCAGCGCAACCGGTACTTTCCGATTGTTCGGGCCGATTGCGCCATTGCGACGACGTGGTACGGGTTTAACGCCGTTGGCGACGCCACCGAATACGAGCGCCTTGTAGCGGCCGACGCCCGTCCTGAACTCGCTTTGCGATACCGCCTGGCACAACCCGCCTTTGTGGCCTATTTGCAAAACCCAAACGTTCTTGACATAGATGAAATTCTGAGTCACATCCACGTTGGAGGCATCTATCCCAACTCGTACGACCTCGTTCTATTGCAACGACTTCAGGATGCCGTGACGGAGAAGCTGGACACGGGCGACGATGACGCAAAGGCACTGGGCTCGGCGCTGGTGCTTCTCAGCGAGCACGCCGATCGCACACTGTCGGCAATGGGAGAGGTACTCTACGCGCGTTACAACGAACCCGGCCCTCAAGAACAATGGCAACTTCCACCTGATGGACTGGATGACTACTCGTTAGGGTTCCAGGCGGCGTACACCAGTTTGTTGCGGGCGCCGGGGATGGACGCCGCTCAAACGCAAGTCGTTCTTGCAGACATCCTCGGAGCCGCGACAATGCAAAATGTGCTTCCGGCGGACTGGAGACCGACGCTCTCTCCTCTGGCGCCGCCCGGCACGCCGTTCCAATTGATGGCCGCTGCACTAAAAGAGGATTTACTACAAAACGCGGACGAACAGTTGTGGAAAACACCGACGGTTGCAGGAATGCTGCTGCGCATGGCGCTTGCGTACGAAATGTGGACCTTGGGCGACAATTACTAACGTCCTTGGTTGCGCATTTCTTCTTCGATGCGCGTAGCCCTACGAGTGCGCGAACCGATGGGGTTGAAAAAGCTGTCCTCCGCCGGCGCCGGCTCCGCCCGCTCCGCCATGTTCACGTCGCCATCGGCGTTGTTGGCATTTCCGTTGGCGGCTTCTTCCTCGTCTACTGCTGCTTCCGCTTCCAACTCCTCTTCCACCTCCTCTTCCACTTCTTGTTCTGCTGCTGCCCCTCCTGCTGCTCCCGATGGCCCTGCTGCTCCCGGCGGCGGCATCAGCACTGCCTGCGGCTGTTGTGGTGCAGCAGGAGCAGTTGAAATATTGGTCGGTGCGAGACTGGGAGAGTGCACGTAGATTGGGTGGAGTGGATAAAATACGCCTGTCGAGAACCTTGTGTCTTTCAGCTCAACCTTTGGATAGACCTGGAAATTGCCCCCCTCAGTGTAGTTTACGACAATCTTGGATTGCACCTCGCGTCTGAATGATTGTCCATTCTCTGAGTATTGAAACGGTAGCATTGTTGTAAAGATCTTGTCGCGCCCAGTTTGGTCCCGTTCGTCAATCATCCGTCTGAATTCATCGTGCACCTCCTGCGGTCTTTCTGATGCTTCTTTTTGCCAACGCTTGATTTTGGCCTCCGCCCCGCTGTAAAGCGTTCGAGCTTTCTGCACCACCTCGTCGTCTTCCCCGAAAAAGATGGCAAGCGTCCGCAGGTCGCTGCCAAATCGATAGCCCATGAGCTTCAAATTATCTAGGCTTTTTGTGGAAGTGTCGTACGGTTTGAATTTCTCTTGATGAGCCTGGTTGACGAAAGAAAACCAAACACTGGTTGACGTCATCTTTTTCATTTGGTCAAGCCGGGCTTTAAACTCCGGAGAGAGCGCAGCGTTTGCAAACACGTTAGGAAACGTCTTGTCGTTGTCATTCGTAACGTATGACGACGCCGCGTTAAAGAAGTCTTCGGCGTTAGCATTGAGAATTGCCTGAATGTTTTCGCCACTCATCGTGTTTTTTTCAATCCAAGACTTGATACGCGAGAGCTTCTTGTCGAGGTCCTCTCTAAGCGCGTCTTTCTTGGTTTTGTGAGTACCATCTGAATTCAATTGATTTGCAGTTAAATATTCTTCGTCCTGCTTGAACCATTTCACATAGAGTTCGCCGTACTCTTTGAGGCGCTGTTTAAGCCGTGCATGCAAATCGTCTTTGTTGAAAAGATCTGTCATCTTTTTCTCCATCCATCCCTCGGTATCTGCCTCGCGGTCCAGCCGCATCTGGTGCATTCCAAACACCGCATCCACGACCGACGGCATTGGCCGCCACTGCGCTCCGTGCCTCCGCCTCTAGCTTTGCGCGCAGGCAGCACGGGTTATCCTGTAAGCATATCGCGCCGCATCAAACCAAGAAAGCAGAAGAGCCGGTGGCGCTATTCCCATCATGAGCGCGACGAGCGCCAGCACGTCGCTCGCGCCGTCCCTGTCGCTCGTCGCGTTCGCGGCCGTCGGCGCGCACGTCGCGCGGCTGGCCGCGCCGCGCGACTCGCCCTACGTCTTTGCCTCCGCGTCCAATGGGGCCTACATTGCCGCCGCGTTGCTGTGTCCCATGGACGACGGCGCACTGGCGCTCACGCTGATTGGCGCCGCCAGCTTGGCGCATCACGCCGAGCCAGACCGCCGGCAAGCGCACACGCTCGACATTGCGCTCGGCTGGGTGCTCGTCATGCACCTGGCCTTTGCGCCCCTACTAGCCGGCGCAAGGGTCTTTGCCCGAAGAGTTTCCTGGTGGGTCCGCATGCTCGGGCGGATTGCCGCGTACGCCATCTGGGGCGCGGCGCTGGCCGTGCTCTTCTCGCACTATGTCGAGTTGAAAGACGGCACGACATTTCTTGGAAACGGGCAGATCTTGCTGTACGTCATTGTGGGTCCCATTGCGGCACTCGCACTCGGACTAGAGCGCATCTTCATCCTGACAAAAGGCAACCCCCCCGACAGTTCCCAGACACCAGTGCTGACTCCGTACCTTGAAGCGGCAATCGAGACACTGGTCGTGCTGCTCGTGATCAACGCGGCGGTCGTTGCCCAAGGAACTCTGCTTGGGCGGCAGCTTTTTGATAGGCAGGAAGACATGGACGCCTACGACATCTTCCACGGACAATGGCACATTTCGATTGCGTTTGTGGCCATCATCTGCTACCGCCGCGTCTACGAGGTGAATCAGTATTCCAAAGGCCAACTCAAGACGTGCGTCTGTCACGCGCAATGGCCCGAGCTTGCGATGCTTGCCGCGCTGGCGTTCCACTCGGTTCTGGTCATCGTTCTGAAAGAGACGGCTGTCAGCGCCGGAGCGAGCGAAGCGACGCTGGGCGTTTCCGCCACCGTACTCGGCGCATTTTCCGCGTACGCTTGGTGGCAGTCAATACAAAATATACCGCCTGCACCAAGGGCGTTTGAAGCGCTGCGCAGATCTTCAATAGTGGATGCCCCGGCGCTGTTCCCGCCAACGCCGCTGATCAGCGTGGGCACTGCGCGCGCGGGAAGGCTGTTGGTGGGTAGAGGCATTGATTTAAACTATCTTTAATCGACACGCCTACGCAGCTCAATCCAACTGTTTCCAACACTTGGGCTCAAACGCAAACCTCAGCAACTGTATGCAATACGCGTCGTTGCCGCTGAAGACGCGGGTGCGCAGCGCCTTGGACTCGCCGTCTAAGAATTCGGCGCGAACCGTCTTGTGAAACTCGACCGTCAGCGTGTCGGTTAGTCCGTCGCCGTCGGGCGGCGCCAGGCGGACGTGTTGCTGTTCGGAATCTTGCAGCGGCAGCAGTCGCGGGCCCAGCACCGTCTGCACCTCGCCACGCGCATCAAAGACAAACGCGGCCGGGACGGCCAGGCCGATTTCGGGCGACAGTATGCACTCGGTTTCGTGCTGCGCCGCACACCGCAGTGCGCGGTGCACCGCCTGCCTTGGCATCGCCGAAGCGCGTCCTAGGACAAAGTGGTTGCAGAGGTTGGCATTGTATCGAATGCTAAAGTTAAAAAAGCTACACTCGGGTGCAGCGTCGGCTGGCGCCCCGTACATTTCGGACGCCCATTCCTTGAGCAAGGAATCGTCGTCATTCACCTTGACAATCGGCATGTTGTCGGACACGACATTGTAGGCGTCACCGCTGTTGTGCCATGTCAAGTAGCCGCTGAGAATGGACGCCAGTGCCAAGCGCTGGGCCATTTGATTCAAAAAAAGACAATGCCCAATACCAAATCACCGCCCCAATAAGATTGCAAGCTAGCGCGATGGCCGTCTCTGTCTTCCTGATTGCCTTCTGGCACCTTGATTGCTCGCCGCCGCCGCAGAAGATCCTTTAAAATCTTCGTCGTCGGAGTCGTCGTTTCCTTCAGATTCTTCGTCTTCGTCAGAGCTGCTGTCAGGATCTGGGTGTTGTTTTTTGTACTCTCTCAATTCTTTGCGGTAATTGCGCCCCTGTTCCTCAAAAACCCCTTGCCAATAGGATGGACCACCATCCCAATAGGATGAACCATCATATTCCCACAAGATTTCGCTTTCAACGTTTTCAGCCAGAGATTTCTTCTCAAAATCAAACGCCTTTGGGTATCGGATTTTGCCCCCTCCAACTCCTTCAGACCACGTAGTCAGTACGCCAGTCTTACTCATCGCCGCGTTGGCCCGTTGTCCGGTAAACAGCGGGTCGTTGGCAAAGCTCAAAAACGGCGGCAGCTCGTGAGTTCCAGAGTCCACGAGCTCTGTGCGATCTTTGTAATATAGAAACAAGTCTTTGGAGCCATGAGGACGTACGCGATCTTTAAACGTCTGTTTCACCTCATCAGCGTCGCTAAGGTTGTGATCGGTTGGCCAAGTGTAGCGCACAATGCCAGAGTAGTACCCCAGAATCTCCTTGCTGACCGAATGAGCGTTTCGCCTTTTGTCAAA
>PAAT01000084.1 GCA_002698965.1 Rhodopirellula sp.
GAAACGGCAAGCGTGAATATCGCGCATCGCGACCGCGGTGCCACTGCGGTCTCCAGCCCTACTGCTAGGGGGAACCAGGGAAAATCTGCCGATCTGCTGTTAGACGGAAGCCGACAACTGCTTCTTTATTTCAAAGCAGCTGATTCAAAAGACGTGTGGTTTGAGATAACGTTCGCGAAAGACTACATCATCGATCGGATCACCATTAAACCTCGTGGACGCGCAGTTCCCGCGGACTACCAAATACAATACGAAGGAAAGAATAACGAATGGGTGACCCTCATAGACTCCCGCAATCGTTACCCTCACCTAACGGATACACGTGAAGCGGACGCTCTGAATCTAAAAGATGTTTCAGCTGACGGCCGTACAGAGATCGCAGGAAACACCCGCGAACTTCGGACTCTAACGACGAAGTATGACCAACTAAGAAAGGGGCCCCAAATATACACCGGTCGCTTGCATAAGCCTCGCCCTACTTACCTGATGGTGGGCGGTGATCCCGAAAAACCGGGAAAAGCCGTACAGCCGGGGTTCATCACTTCAATCGGTTCGTTTGACATTAGTAATGACGCACCAGAAAGTGAGCGACGCCTCGCTCTGGCCTCTTCAATCGCCACTGGTGCTAATCCGTTAACGGCAAGAGTAATTACTAACCGCGTATGGCAACACTATTTCGGAACGGGGATTGTAGAAACCCCTTCCGATTTCGGCGTGAATGGCGGATCACCAAGCCATCCTGAATTACTCGATTGGTTATCAACGCATTTGATAGACAACGACTGGTCATTAAAACAATTACACCGTGTCCTCCTGATGTCAGCCACGTTCCGGCAGTCCAGCCGTACTAATGCCGGAGCATTTAAAATAGATGGTGAATCCCGTCTTCTCTGGCGATTTCCTCCGCGTCGTTTAGAGGCGGAGGTTTTACGCGACACGATGCTTAAGGCAAGTGGGAAATTGAACCTGGAGCAATTTGGACCTCCGTTCAAGTTTTTTGAGGAAAGGACCAGTCCGTTTGCCAAACCAATTCCAATCAAACACTTCGACGAGGCTGGCTGGCGCCGTATGATTTATGGAGAAAAACAGAGGCTTACTAACGTCGGTGTTTTTGGCGTATTTGATTGCCCGGATGCGAGCCAAATGACCCCCAAACGGTCGACTAGCACCTCCGCCGTACAGGCATTGGCCCTTTTTAACAGCGAATTTGTTAATCGTCACGCTGGTTTTCTTGCAAGTCTATCGGGCACCGCCCGGAAAACCATCAGTTCGCAAATCGAATTCGCATTCTTACGCACCCTATCAAGACCCCCAACCGAACAAGAGTTGCAAACGTTGCTTCCTTTCGTACAGCAGGAAGGGCTGACCGCCTTAGGCAGAATCCTATTTAACCTCAATGAATTTGCGTTCCTCAACTAAATAGATTATTCCCCAAATAGCGTTAACCTGACCTACCACTCGGGCTTACGTTCATATCTTTGTCGGATCGCGCCACGAGTAAGAATTATGCACAAACAACTGTTAAACCGTCGCAACTTCCTGAACCAAACCCAATTCGGTCTTGCCGGTATTGCGTTAACCAACCTTTTATCTGACGCCGACCTGCTCGCCCAAGGCAGCGTTGATTTCGATCCTACGAGACCGTTTAAATCGCGCCGCTCTCATTTTAAGCCACGGGCAAAAAACGTAATTGTCGTTTTTTGTGCGGGTGCAGTTAGCCATGTGGACTTTTGGGAACATAAACCCGAGTTAATCCGGCAGCACGGTAAGCCCTTGCCCGGTAACGAACGCCTGATCTCGTTTCAGGGAGAAAACGGGACCCTTCAAAAACCGCTCTGGGATTTTGTTCAAAGGGGGGAATGCGGCAAGATGATCTCTAAAATCGTACCTCACATCGGATCGTGTGTGGATGACATTTGCTTCCTCCATTCGGTTCACACAAAATCCAGTACCCACGGCCCAGCCGAAAATCTGATGTCGACCGGATTCAACCGCGAGGGTTACCCCGGGATGGGGGCGTGGATAACTTACGGACTTGGTACCGAAAATCAAAATCTCCCGGCCTTCATCGCAATTGAAGACCCCCGGGGTACTCCACAGTCAGGTGGTAATAACTGGACTAGCGGTTTTTTGCCCGCTTCGTTTCAGGGTACGGCCTTCAGCACAACCAAACCCATTCAACATTTGAATTCCCCGGATGCTGTTCCCCTCGACGCTAATCGCGTTAGCCTCGATGTCCTAAGGGCATTGAACGAATATCACCAACGTCAATTCATGACAGACACGGCCCTTTCAGCCAGAATTTCCAGCTACGAATTAGCCGCAAAAATGCAACTATCTGTTCCCGATGCGACCAACGTTAGTTCCGAACCCAACCATATCCTCGAACTTTACGGTGCTAATTCAAAAAACCAGGTTAAGTCTGACTTTGCACGGAATTGCATCCTCGCTCGAAGACTCGTTGAGAAGGGCGTTAGATTTGTGCAGTTATTTAACGGTGCATATGCCTCCGGGGGACAAATTAACTGGGACACTCATAACAATATGCCCGGTTTGGTGCCTGGTCATGCTGAAGTACTTGACCAGCCTGTTGCCGGACTATTGAAGGACTTAAAACAACGCGGCCTATTGCAGGACACCCTGGTAGTCTGTTGCACGGAGTTTGGCCGCATGCCGATGTTTCAGGTTGGGAATGATGGGCGAGACCATAATCCAGAGGGTTTTACGGTTTGGATGGCCGGTGGGGGTGTGAAAGGCGGCACATCATATGGAGCTACAGATCCTTTTGGTTATAAAGCCGAAGTCAATCCACTTTCGATCCATGATGTCCACGCTACGATGCTTTACCTATTAGGTCTCGATCATACCAGCCTGACCTATTATCACAACGGCCTCCAAAGGCGACTGACCGACGTGCACGGCCACGTCGTGAAGGAAATCGTAAGCTAGCCATTGCGGTTAGCACCTACCAGGAGCTACTGAGACTCCTCTTAAGACTTCGGCGCGGGGGACACCTTCCCTTCAGCCAATCAACTTTATCAGCTACCCCACAATTCAGTATCCTAGTCGTCAAACACCATCTCGCGAATCGCTCTGTCTACGAATTCCCGATACCGACCAATGCCATGCCCTTCACCCACAAGTTTATAGTGCGTGAACTCCACCTCAGTGTAATCGTATGCAAAGATCCCGGGCTTCACCGCCTTCCCGTCTGTGTCAGCAATCCTGGGTCCGGAATAACCGAAGGCTTTCGCGAAACCAAATGCCGTCTCTTGCGCTGAAACATGCGGTACATCTCCACGGCTTCCCCCGTAATACGGTACGACACGATCGTTCGTGCCGTGAAAATAAATCACTTTAACGCCGCGAGTGGGCTGTTTCTTTTTGTCATATAGGTTTTGACCCTCCTGGCTGGAAACCCAAAAACTACCATCGCGATACTGTTTTTCGATCATACTTGCTACCAGACAGACTGCCTTATGAAACGGCTTCCTGTCCACTTCAATTAGAAGCCGGTGAATCATACCGCTCCCGTTCGACGAACCGATTAGCGTGACGTTGTCCATGTCGGCGTTTCTTTCCCGTGTTCGCAGGTATTCGATGATTTCCTCAATAAACCGCACGTCCGGCGCCTCACTGGCTTCCCCATAGACATTCCAACTACGGCGATACCCTTGCGGACAGATAAATATGGTATCACTCATATAATTGAATTGCTTGATTGCAATTTCAGCCTGACCTCCGTTGCCATGTAAAAAGATAACCACCGGCAATTCTTTTTCGATCGCAACCGGTTTTCGGACCAGGACGCGACGGGCCCACCCCCCCGGCTCCTGAGCCCACTCCTGTCTAATCCGGAATTCATCGACGCGTGTTTGAGGACGAACTGCGGGAGCGGGCCGGCCCATGGCAACGATGTGTTCTCGAATCGTAATTTTTCCATCGTTGTTCCGGTCATTTGTCGGGAATAAGCGGCGAAGATTTTCTGGAACTTCCGATAGAACTAAAACCCCGTCCCCGTTCCTATCCCAGGCTTTGAAGATTTCTAGAGCTTTCGTTTGGCCATATCCCTTTACCGTAGTAAGCATAAGAAAGAGAACGACGAGCAGTCTTAAAGACATAACAATTAACCCCTTCAGGTTTGGTCAATTCGATGACAACCACTTAAACGGACGCGCGACGCCGGTTAAACTTTACGAATATATATGCAGGCGTTAGCCTATTTTAGTTAGAATAACTCTTTCCGAGTCTTACTTAAAGTTCAGACGCCTATGACATCGTCAATAATCCCCGCAAGACGACAGTTTTTTCAGGCTGGAGGAATTGCGCTTGGCGCGTTGTCTCCACTCGGGATATCCCTGGATCAGATTCTTTCAGCGGAAGCAACGACCACAGGATCCAAGCAAATCAACGTGATCTTCATGTTTTTGCAAGGGGGAGCCAGCCAGCTTGATATGTATGATATGAAGCCATCGGCTCCGAGTGAAATTCGTGGTCCTTATTTCGAGGCGGCGACAAACACTCCCGGCATGAAGCTGAGCGATCAGTTACCCATGTTATCTCAGCACACTGATAAGTTCTCGCTGATAAGGTCAATGCACACGTTCACATCGAAGCACGGCGAGGGTGACGTCCATATAATGTGCGGAACACCCGTCGACAAGAATCTTCAGGGACCGGGCATCGGAGCCGTTTTATCGAAACAACAACCGCAGGTAGCGCCGGTACCGCCGTTCGTCCATTTTGGCGACATGAAACATCCCGCCTACACGGCGCCTGGCTTCGCGGGCGTCTTAGGTCGGCATTACGACCCGTTTGTTATCAAACAGGACCCGAATGCTGCATCTTTTAGAGTTCGTGAATTTGACACAGCTGAAGATGTCGATATAGGCCGTCTGAAGGGCCGTAAATCATTATTAAACGCATTGGATCAATATCAGGCCCAAAAAGAATCCCAGCTTGGCTTCGCTCAGGAACATGATCGTTTTACCGAACGCGCGCTAAGCATATCCACGAGTCGAAAGGCGAAAGATGCCTTTAACCTTAGCCAGGAGTCAGATGCCCTGCGTGATCGATACGGTCGTAATCGTGTTGGACAGGGAATGCTTATGGCGCGACGTCTCATAGAAGCTGGGGTCCGTTTTGTGACGATCCAGGGATATGTGGATACTGGAATCTATGCCTGGGATCATCATTGGGGGATTTTCCCTCACCTTGACATCCAACTTCCAATCTATGATCAGAGTTATTCCGCTCTTCTGGAGGATCTCCACCAGCGCGGATTGCTAGAATCGACCCTTGTCATTACAGCGGGGGAATTCGGACGAACTCCCAGAATTAACGACAACAAACGCGGCCCAGGGCGTGATCACTGGGGCCGGTGCTTTAGCCTTACCATGGGTGGAGGGGGAGTCAAGACCGGTGCAGTCGTCGGCTCGAGCGATAAATACTCATCGAGCCCAGCAGATCGTCCGGTCTCCGTACCGGATTTTGTAGCCACCGTCTACGAGACTTTAGGGCTCGACCCAACAGCTTCCACTATTAGTCAGGGACGGCCTATCAAAATGCTTCCCGAGGGTACACCAGTTCGCGAACTATTAAGTTAGATAGTATGCGGTTAACTATCAAATAACTCATAAATAGGACTCCCCTCTGCAAGGCGATGCGGCCGACCTGTTTGATCATGGATTTCAGTATAGGGGTTTACCCCGAACCGCCAATAAATTGTCGCCGCCAAATCGCCGGGCGTGACCGCCTTCTCAACCGGGTATGCGCCAATATGATCACTCGCCCCATGCACGTAACCACCTTTGACACCACCTCCGGCGATCGTGATGCTATAACAATCCGGCCAATGATCTCGGCCGGCATTGCCATTAATCTTCGGTGTACGACCGAACTCCCCCATTCCAATTACCAAGGTGGAATCCAATAACCCTCGATCTTCGAGATCATTCACTAAAGCCGCGAATGATTTGTCCATTGGGGGCACAAGCCTATTCTTATGTTCGGTGAAATTGTCATTGTGCGAATCCCAATTTTGCCCCTGTTGACGGAAATCATAAATGTTAACAAATGCCACGCCAGCTTCGACTAAACGACGTGCGAGTAACAGATTTTGTCCTCGCAGCTGATGCCCGGATATCTCCCTCGTCCCATCGGGTAGTTTTTCATCGTAAAAGCCGTAGGCGGCTCGCGTTGCGTCGGACTCTTCATGAATTCTCAACGCCTTGCTTAGTTCCCTGGACTGCATCAACTCCAGCGCCTTAGCCATGTGATCGCCAAACCCATGTTTCGCACTGACGGATCTGAGGGGCTGGTGCGTGTTAATACTTTTTAAGAGATCCTGGCGGGCTTTCAGACGGAGGATTGGTAAATCTGCCGGAAGATCGAAAGCGGACGCACTGTACGTTCCCTTTGCCACCTCTCCAATCACTTGAAACGGATCATACGCCTTGCCCAAAAACCCGCCCCATTGGCATGGCACGGGAATGACATTCTTAAAAACCCAGGGCAACGCCGCGAAGGGAACGTCGCATTCGATTTGGCTGCGCAACATTGCCAGAGCGGCGCCGTAAGCGGGATAAAACTGGGGTATCGGTTTGAATTCTTCTCTATCCCCTTGAGGAGACTGCCGACCCGTCAGTGACTCGGTTGATGCAGAGTCATGCAATCGATTGCTATGATGCATACTGCGAATAACCGAAATCTTATGCATGATCTTTGCGTGTTCCGGTAGGAGCTCACTGACAAATGTACCCGGAACCGTGGTACTTATCTGTTTAAATTCGCCCCGTATATTATCTGGGGCTCCCGGCTTCATGTCGAACATATCGAGATGACTCGGCCCTCCATAATAAAATACGATAATACATGAACGGATCTTAGGTGGCCCTATAAGAATTTCAGATTCGCTGGCATTCAATATTCCAGATACGACATCCGCATTAGTCAAATAGCCCGCGCCGGCGATACTCTGCAGCCATGTACGCCGTGAAATTGTCATCTTTCAACTCCATGCTTTGATTCAAACACGACTTCCTACCGAACACACTCAAGCCGAATTCTTCGTCAGACCAGGTAGTTAGCGTTGTGCGACGGATACACACATTCGCTCATTTTATTTATCGGGTTCCCGGTCACTAGATATCCCATAAATATGCTTGAGTAATTCCATGGCCACAATCCTCGCTACAAAGGCATTACCGGCTTCATTCCAGTGAGGGTCTGAATCGAACACTAAGGGGAATTCATCAGTTGCGCGAAATGGGACAAGCATATTTACGATTGGGAATTCTGCGGATTCCATTTTATCATCAAAGAAATCAAAAATAACATTTTGATTCCGCTTAAATGCCCCATACCTTTTGAATTCCCAGTTATTCGGCGACTCTTTATCGCTCCAATGATGATAACGAGGGGCAACGAACAAAACAAACTCCATGTCATTGCTATCGCAATATTGTGCTATCGTTTGAATTCGTTGGTACGAGTTTTCAAAAAAGGGGCGCGTCACGTCCAGCGGATATCGATAGATAAAGAATCGATCTCGTTCAGTATGACCATTAACGGGAATTTCAAAGGCGTAGTAATCCAAAGGATCGTGGGCTACGAAGTTATCGTTTAGACGGCGTAGCAACTTAAAAGGTGCTAACAGAGCAGGTTGCAGTGGTTTAACAAGTCGCCAAAACGCACCCAAATGAGGTTTCGCATAGGGCGTCGTTGCGCCCGTAAAGCGAGTCTCGTCAGCTGTCAGATCTAGACTTAAGCCATAGTGGTAATCATCACCTATATCCGTACAGTCGAGCATCAATGTGACGACGGTCGGCCGATATTTACGCAACGTCTTCTTAAGCAACTGCTCATGAAGCAGCGGCGAATAGCTTAGCATGCCTGCATTCAGTACGGCGACGTCACGCAGGCCCTCTTTCATTAACATAGATTCTAATTGTTCTGGATAAGAATGTTCTGAGTTAACCCACGCCCCAAAGGTAAACGAATCACCCAGACATACCACGCGATGAGTGCTTTGCAGATACGATTCGACAGTGTAGTCCGTACGTAAACTATCACCATTTGTACTCACAACTACATCTCGTCCCTCAAATCTACCGAGGTCATAGTCAATATTTGGTAAGAGAACGTGATGATTTGTTTCCGATCGAACGAACTCCAATTCCCGTAAAGCCAGAGACGGACGTAGAGCTCTTAGACCCAACTCTAAGCTTCCTATGCAAACCACAATACTGCAAACCGTCACTAGGATCTGTCGCCATCTACAACGATAATTTGCTAGACACCAACAGATACCAGTCCCTAGCATCCAATACAAAGCAATCGACAGATATGCCACTTGTTCACTTGCAGCGCCGTTATTGGACAAGCTGTCGACGACTCCGGACGCAACGAACACCACGGCTGTGACAGAAACGATTGTTCCTAAAACAAAGAGAATTTGTGATAGACGCTTCATCTAATGCCGCCAAATCGATAACAAAGCATCCAGCCCTTAAGGGATGACCGCCACTGCGCGTCTATTTCCGCATATGAAGTACCCGAGGGGGTTGTCCTCCATATCGGTTATTAGCCAAGTATTATTCTCGTACGAGTTCTGTGTCCGGGTGCCGCCGGGCGCCAACTCTCCATATACTTTGAGCTTGCCATCATAACCGACCCAGACCAATCTTATTTTATGGCTACGTTTATTTTCAAACACCACTTCAATATTTTCCCCATTGCCCGATTTCGGTGCGTCGGATAAATCTTGGGTGGCAATGAATTTCAAACCTGTGCTCGGCCTTTCCACTGGGGCATCAGGATCCGGTAAGACAATAGCGGTCAAATCAATTCCAGCAACAATCTTGGTAGCAGGTAACCTAGCACGTAGAGTTGCAATCCCCGCTTCGCTTATCGCAGTCTGCCACACGTATAAGTGAGTCAATCCTTTAAGCCGGGCGAGGGCGTCAATCCCATCATCCGAAACCTTCGTCCCAAATAGATTTAAATACTGTAGGTTTTTTAAACCCTTCAGATGTTGCAAACCACGATCGTCCACTTTTGTTAATTCTAAGTGCAACTTCTTCAGGGTGTGCATTTCCGCCAAATGAACCAATCCTTGACTGGAAACGTTCGTTTTTTTCAAATTCAACAGGACTACACCTTCCAATGCCGCAACATAAGATAAATCGCGATCACTAACATTCCGCTTACCAAGATGGTAAGAGACCTCTAGCCCACCTTGTATTTGTTCGATTTTGCCACCGGCTTGTTTAATGGCAGCGCGAATTTCAGCATTCTGACCGTAGGTCGCTGTACAACAGACACTCGCGATAAGTACGAAAACCAGAATTCTCATGTGAAAACAACCTAGAAAAGTGGTAATACGGTGCCATTGCAAATTTGGAAAGGTCGGTCAAACTGGTCCTTTAGTTCTTTGTGGGGATCTATTCCCATCGCCGTCAACGCCGTGGCGTGAAAATCACCCGGTGTGCAGGGATCGTCTAAAGGCCGGGCGCCATTCGAATCGCTACTACCGTACAACTGACCGCCTCGTATCCCGCCACCTGCGAATGCCATCGAATACACCGCAGGGTAATGATCCCGCCCGGCATTATTGTTAATTTTGGGAGTCCGGCCGAAATCGGTAAGAAAGACAACAAGCGTTTCCTCCAGCAGTCCTCGCATTTCCAAATCGGTAAATAACGCTGACACGCTGCGATCGAAGATTGGGAGAAGCCGCTCTTTGAGTTTCTTAAAATTATCTCGATGGGTATCCCAATTTTCGCCACTGCCGCCCGCCAGATCACCAGCACCGGCGCAGACTTGCACTACCGGCACGCCAGCTTCGGTTAATCGTCTGGCGAGCAACATACTTTGACCGCCGATATGGTCTCCATACATAGCGCGGATTCGGGGGTCTTCGTTTTCAAGATTATAAGCGTCACGCACATCCGACCCCAACAGCATATCCGCAGCCATTTGCCGAAACCGGTCTATCCGGTCGTATTCCGCGGTTTGACCAACAACGCGCTCTAACTGCGATTGCAGCGTCTGTCGCTGGAGAAGACGTTCTTTGTTCAGATTTAACTTCAAATCGAGCTCCCGACTGGTATAGCGGGAAACTCCGCGGAAGGGCTTACCAGTAGGCGTTCTCATCAGAATGGGGTCATAATCTGCACCGAGCCATCCCGCGTATTCTCCTGCCATCAGTGTCCCATTGTCGTACATGTTATACGGGACTCGAATCGCGTTGGGTGTGCCGGAATCAGGATCCTGAAAACGTCCCATCAAGGCTGCTAGAGACGGAGAGTTGGTTCGATTCAGCGCTTTCAATCCTGGCGGAGGTACGTGACCAGTTATGCTATGATACATACCCTGTTGGTGTCCCCCCTGCTTATGATACAAACTACGAACAATCGCCATTTTGTCTGCATGCCGAGACATTAAAGGTAGGTGTTCCGAGAACCTAATACCGGGAACATTCGTCTCAATAGTGGTAAATTCTCCTCGAATTTCTGAAAGCGCATCTGGTTTAGGATCCCAGGACTCATAATGGCTGATACCTCCCCAGCAATACACCACGATACAGCGTTTGGCGCTAATTGGTAACGTGGCCTCCGCTTGCATCTGCAGCACTGTTGGAACAGTCAGTCCCGCGGCCGCAACCGTACTCTGCAAGATTTCACGGCGGGTATGTTTAATCGGAAACAAGGCATCAAACTTTCTTCATTAGATTTATTGCACTGCAGAATATTCAATACCACGTACTTCCGTCAACCGACACCTTGGCAGTATCGTGTCCAACGAAGGACATAATTTAGAAATTCAATCAGGCCTAATTAATTATTACCATGAAATAGGCCGGGAGGCGAACGTTGATGGTTTTTTTCCTCTTGGTTTTGGCGAGCTAGCCTCCTTTACTTTAGAATAGGTAAATTATGAAATACATGCTTCCGTATCTAATTTGCTTATGTGCCGTCACCACTTGCCTCGCACAGCAAGCGGAGAGCTACACACGTCAGCAACTCGACCATTTTGAGCGTTCAATTCGCCCAGTCCTTGTCCAGCATTGCATTGGCTGCCATGGTCCTCAACGTCAGGAAGGCGACCTTCGTCTGGACTCCAGAAAGGCCATCCTTACCGGTGGATCTCGCGGCCCAGCCATCGAACTGGCCAAACGAGGCGATAGCCTGCTATTGAAAGCCCTCCGCCATCAGGATGGTCTTGAAATGCCGCCTGACGGCAAGTTACCGGAAGGTATTCTTGCTAATTTTGCGCGATGGATTAAGCATGATGCCGCCTGGCCAACCACATTTGTACTTCCTTCTCACTTAGACCCAACACAACATTGGGCGTTCAAGCCCATTTCCGATCCCGTAGTTCCCGTGGTTTCGCATCCAAACGGCGACGGTACCTCGATTGATCCGTTCATCCTCACCGGCCTTTCAAAACACAACCTTTCTCCTTCAGAAAGAGCAGACAGAGCCACGCTGGCGCGTCGGGTATATCAGGACATTATCGGGCTACCACCAACGACGGAACAGTTGAATCGTTTCCTGAACGATCAAAATCCTGCGGCCTATGGGACGCTCGTTGATTCGGCAATGGAAAACCCACAATTTGGCGTGCATTGGGCTCGGATGTGGATGGATATAGCGCGCTATGCAGATAACAAAGGTTATATCTTTTACTTGAACAGAGAGTTCAAATGGGCCTTCACCTATAGGGACTACCTTATCGAATCGTTTAACGAAGATCGCTCATTCCAGACGATGATCGTGGAACAAATTGCTGCAGATCAAGTCGTCGATAAGGATCTGGGTGCATTGCGTGCGATGGGCTTCGTTACGCTCGGAGATTATTTTGTCAACAATAAATACGACATGATTGACGACCGAATCGATGTAATTACCAGAGGCCTCATGGGCCTTACCGTCACGTGTGCTCGTTGCCATGACCACAAATTCGATCCCATTCCCACATCCGATTATTACGGACTTTACGGTGTTCTTGATAGCAGTCACGATCCGATCGTACCCCCTCTTTACGAAGATCCGCCACAACATCCCGAATACCTCGCGTTCGACGAGCAACTTAAGGAAAAGAAAGACAAACTTGATGTCTTCGTTAATACGACGATCGACAAGCTACGAGAAGATGGACGCACTAGAATCGCCGAATATCTCATGGCAGCATATTTCGAACGTAACAACCCGGATTCTGACAACTTCATGTTGCTTACTGACAAAGGCGCACTAAATCCTCGCATGATTCGACGGTGGAAGAATTTCCTAAAAGATGAGCAGACCAACAACATGTCTATCTGGCGTGTTTGGAATACCTTCGCTGCTGTCGGTGATGACGATTTGGAATCAAAGTTCGAGGGGATCCATCGAGATTTAATATCAGACAAACATCAAATCAATCCCATCATCGTAAACTATGTACTCGATACTAATCCCACCACGATGTTTCAAGTAGCGCAGCAGTACGAGAAAGCACTTTTGTACGTGAAGACACTCACGCCACAAGAGGGCGACAATTGGGGAACAGCCGAGTCCCAGCAGATAGCACGGTCAATGTATTCTCCAATTGCACCCGCTGAAATCCCCGTCAATATAGGGTTTGATTTTCTGGACCTTTTCCCCGACAGAGAAACCCAAGCGGAGTTCAAGAAAATACTCGAGGATGTCGAGAACTTCATTCGCAATGAACCCGCTGCTCCGCCACGCGCCTTAGTACTTCACGATAACAAAACCCCGACCGAACCCTATATCTTCAACCGAGGAAACCCGAATAATCGGGGACCCTACGTTCCCAGGAGCTTTCTTACCATTCTCGATCCCGATCGCGAACCATTTCAACGCGGTAGTGGTCGACTGGAGCTGGCGCAAAAGATTGCCTCTCCTGAAAACCCCCTTACTGCCAGAGTGATGTCAAATCGGATCTGGGCCGAACTCATGGGATCGGGACTCGTTGCAACTCCTAGCGACTTCGGAATCCGGGGGGCGACGCCTACCCATCCCCTATTATTAGATCATCTTGCGACATATTTCGTAGACAACGATTGGTCTATCAAATCACTGATAAGGTTGATTGTTATGTCTCAAACCTACCAACAATCTTCAGACTCCATTGACAACACATCTAATCACGATCCTGACAACCGCTTTCTTTGGAAGTCGAATCGAAAACGCCTTACATGGGAACAAACCCGCGACGCTATAATACACGCCACGGGTGAATTAGACGCCTCGATATCCGGGCCGTCTTTTGGGCTTGAGGAAACTTGGATTCCCAGGCGTTCAGCCTTTAGTTATATCAATCGGTTGGATATTCCGACACTGCTCCGTACTTTCGATTACCCCAGCCCTGATGCCAGCGCAGGGAAACGCTCACAAACAACCGTACCTCAGCAAGCCCTCTGGTTTTTCAACAATCAATTTATTCAGGAAGCAGTAGCTCGGATATCCCGCCGATCTGAACTGGCAAACATTACGGAACCGTCGCATCGTATTGCAAATTTGTACCGTCTACTTTTCAGCCGAGAACCCTCCGAGTCCGAATACGCAACTATCACGACTTTTTTGAATAGGGCTGAGAGTGATACTGCTTTTGCCGATCTGATTCATGTACTACTAATGTCCAACGAATTTGTCTTCATCAATTAGAGGATCGATCCATGGTATCATCCGACAACCAGTGCGATCGTCGCACCCTTCTTCAAAAGTTAGGGATGGGACTTCCGGCGCTCGGACTAACTGCAATGCTCCACAAGGAGTCCCTCGCATCCGCTGAGAGAGGTCCTCATTTCGCACCTCAAGCGAAGCACGTGGTCCATCTTTTTATGAACGGTGGTCCGAGCCAGGTTGACACGTTCGACCCTAAACCAGAACTTGATAAATGGCACGGTAAAGATATCGGTAGCCTTAATTTGAGAACTGAGCGACGCACCGGCGCACCTATGAAGTCGCCATTTTCCTTCAAGCGTTACGGTGAAAGCGGTATAGCCGTATCTGATCTATTCAAAAATACGGCAAAACATATTGATGACATGGCGGTCATACGGTCTATGTATGCAGAGGTGCCGAACCACGAGCCCTCCCTAATGCTTATGAATTGTGGCGATACACAATTGCCGCGACCGAGTTTTGGATCGTGGGTAACTTATGGCCTAGGAAGTGAAAATGAGAATCTTCCAGGATTCCTAGCCATGTGCCCAGGTGGTTACCCTATTGTGTCAACTCGGAACTGGCGTAGTTCGTTCCTTCCAGGCTCTTATCAGGGAACCTATTTAGACACCAAAAACACCGCCCTCGACAAGCTCTTAGAAAACATCCGAAGTGCAACGACCGGGTCTAAACGTCAATCGGATCAGTTAGAGTTATTAACTTCACTTAATAGACGGCATCAGCAGGCACATCCCAGCGACCCTCGGCTAGAATCCAGAATAAAGTCATTCGAGATGGCCTACCGTATGCAACTCGAAGCCGCGGAAGCCTTTGACTTGGCTCGCGAAACGCAATCTACGTTGGACATGTATGGTGACACCATTATTGGTCGTCAATTACTGCTGACACGAAGACTCATCGAACGTGGTGTGCGTTTTATTCAAGCCTGGAGTGGTGCCGGCCAACCCTGGGACAATCATAGTGGATTAGAATCAGCGCATCGGGATTTAGCAAACCAATGGGATAGACCGATTGACGCCTTCATAACAGATCTTAAGAGGCGCGGACTTTTCGGGGAAACACTCATTTTGTGGGGGGGTGAATTTGGGCGTACGCCTGTTGCGGAGAAGCCCGCTTTAAATGGTCGGGATCATAATCATTACGGCTTTAGTGTCTGGCTGGCCGGAGGAGGCATCAAGGGCGGGACGATTCATGGACAGACGGACGAATTCGGTTTCCGTGCGGTGGATTCTCCAACGTCAGTACACGATCTACATGCCACGATGTTGCACCTCCTGGGAATAGACCATGAACAACTGACTTATCGTTTCGCGGGTCGCGACTTTCGACTAACCGATGTCCATGGCCAGGTGATCGATGCAATATTAGCCTAACAAACTCAGGCGGCAACTAGCCCTCCCTATTCGCCCCTATCAAGGTTATGCTTACCCCTACCACCTTTTCCGAGTCTCCTGCTAGAATCTCCAATCGTATTTTTTAACAGGCCCTCACAAAACAAACACTCATAATTAACTAGTTCTATTGATATAGGATCTTAGCATGCCTAATCGACGAGAAATCCTCAAAACCGCTCCTGCAGGCTTTTTGGCTGCGACGCTGATTGGTAACGACAGTCATTCCGCTACCATCCCAAAGGTTTCTGACAGGTTTCGGGTTCACACTCGAAGTCGTGTTCAAAAGAGGGAAAGGGTTATCGTCGAAAACAATGCCGAGCAGTGGAAAGCATCCGAGACGGCTATCATCGTGTGTGACATGTGGCAAGAACATCCATGTAAATTGGCGCAGTATCGTGCTGATCGGATGGCACCCAGGATGAATGAAGTCATCTCTTGGGCAAGAGACCACGGTGTGGCTATTGTCCACGCTCCGAGCGGAGGAATGAGTCATTATGAAGGAACACCGTATCGAGAAAGGATGAAGCGGTCTGACTTTCATCAACCACCGGTTCCTATAAAGAGCTGGTGCTACCACAATCCCGAACGAGAAGGTCAATGGCCCATCGTTGATGATGTCCGTCTCGCCGACGGCGCGGTGACTGGATGTGACGATCCCCACCCGAAAGCGCACAAAAATCACGATCGTCATCAAAACGGTCACATCAAGATCATCGGCTATGACGGAATAAGCGACAATGGACAGGAAATCTACAACTTTCTTACACAGGAAGGTCGCCACAATATTGTCTTAATGGGCGTCCACACCAACATGTGCGTCCTAGGGCGTCCATTTGGCATACGACAGCAACGCTACCTCGGAAAGAACGTCGTTCTTTGTCGCGATCTTACCGACGTGTTGTACGATCCTCGTGATCCACCCCATGTTAGTCACGCTCGCGGGCTAGAATTAGTCATCGAACACATCGAACAGTATTGGTGTGCTTCAATCCTTGGCCGAGATCTCATGACGGCCGTAAATACCTAACCAATTTAAACCAACTTCCAAAACTCTCTTTGTCGTATTACTTCAATGAACAAAACCACATCTTTTAATCGAAGAACCACCATCAAATCTTTTGCGGCAGGCACCCTGGCTAGTCTCGCTACAGAACAATCAGCAACCTCATCTACGGCGAAAACTATCAAGTTGCATCAGATTGATCGCTGGGACGTTACTCATAACAGAGTTTGGCTTGGCGCCGAATTTTGGTCTAACCCAATGGAAGACTGGAGGGTACATAACGGTTGGGTGCAAAGTCAAACTACCGGTGAACATCGAAGTATCCATTCAGTGACCAGGCAATTAACTGACACATCTCAGCCTTTCGGCATGAGTGTCGAACTTAGCCGGTCGTCAAAAATCAATCAGGACGGCGGTGCCGGATTTAAGTTGGGGGTAAAAAGCGATCTCAATGAATATCGATCCAACATGTTTTCTCGCTCGGGTATCATTGCAGGGATCATCAAAGACGAACTCGCCATTGGAGACAAACGTGTTAAATTAGAGGCCGAACCACCCAATGGCCACGTGATCTTGAAGATCGTTGGGATACCAACCGGAAAGAAATACCTCTTAAAACTCACCGCGTTTGACCCACATACTGAAATTGAAATCGGGTCGATTCAATCCGAGGTGCCAGCCAGTAATTGCCTCGGTAACATTTCTCTTGTTAGTCAATTCACCGGACCTCGCCAAAGGTATAGCATCCCGGGCTATAGGTTTCGCCATTGGCTTGTTGGCGGACTCGCAATAACTCATCATCCTGACACTCAATTCGGACCTATCTTATGGACAATGTATACATTGAGTGACTCTCGCTCTGAGGAAGGTTTTGTCTTAAAGCTCAGTGCACTCACAGGGCCGCTTGGCAAAGAGGATAATCAGCACGTTGAGTTGCAAATTGAACGCGATGGAGGGTGGCAATCGGTCAAAAAGGCCAAACTCCATGCGGATGCATGGACCGCGACCTTTAGAATTCCGAACTGGAATGAACGACAAGACACGCGGTATAGGGTCCTCTACGTACAGGGCTTTAAGGACGGAGCGTCTGAAATTACTGAATGGTCGGGGGTCATTCAAAAAAACCCCAAAGACGAATCGCTTCGTCTTGCAGCTCTTACTTGCCAAAACGATTATGGGTTCCCGTATGAACCCGTTGCATCCAATATTGTCCGCCTAAATCCACACATGCTTTATTTCTCCGGTGACCAGCTCTATGAAGGTCACGGTGGCTATGGAATTATCCGTGATCCCGCAGGGCCGGCTATTCTCAACTACTTAAGAAAGTTTTACCAATTCGGCTGGGCATTCCGGGAGGCCATGCGAAATGCACCCGTGGTCTGTCTTCCAGATGACCATGACGTATTTCAGGGTAATATCTGGGGCGAGGGTGGAGCGGCTATGAAAAATATCGATCAGGGCACTTCGTCAAAAGGAGGGTATCGTGAGCCTGCCAGAATGGTGAACACAGTGCATATTACGAATTGTGCACACCATCCTGACTATTTTGACCCAACTCCTTCCGATCAGGGCATTAGTGTATACTACGGCGACTTGGTTTACGGTGGCGTTAGTTTTGCTATCCTCGGTGACCGGCAGTTTAAGAGCGGACCCGAAAAAGTCGAAACGGGCTCCGGACGCGCCGACCACGTGCGAGATCCAGATTTTGATACTGCCGTCCTCGACGAACCCGGCCTGATTCTGCTGGGGAGACGCCAGGAAGACTTCCTTTCGTCCTGGAGTAACGATTGGCGGGGGCACAATATGAAGGTCTTACTGAGTCAAACCGTATTTGCTGGAGTGGCTACTCATCACGGCGGATACGACGGCTATCTCAAAGCAGACCTCGATTCAGGAGGCTGGCCACAATCGGCGCGCAATAATGCGATCGACATCATCCGTAGTTCGATGGCCCTACATATCAATGGAGATCAGCATCTCACTTCCTTAGTGCAATATGGCGTGCGGCGACAACGTGACAGCAACTGGTCGTTCTGCACACCAGCGATTGCGGCGGGCTATCCCCGTTGGTGGCGGCCTGATGATCTCAACATCGTCCCCCATAATCGCCCTCAACATGGACTGGCTAATACCGGTGAATATGTAGACGGGTTTGGAAATATGGCTTATGTTTATGCCGCCGGCAATCCTGAGGTTGGGACGAAACGCCCACGTTATGAACGAGCGCACCAAAAGGGAAGTGGCTTTGGTTTTGTGATCATCGATACCGTCAACAAAACGTATGAGATCCATGCCTATAAGTTTGCTGTAAACGTTTTGGACAACGATCCCGGCAATGAATTCCCCGGATGGCCCATCACCATCCAGCGAGCAGAAAACAAGGGCAAGAACAAATTAACCTAGAAGTTCGATCTGGTAGAGTGAAAACCTATTCGCCTAGCATTTTCTGTAATAAGCCGAGCATCGAGTCAATCGACTCAGGATTGGCTTCCTTGCTCTTGGTGGTCAATAGTTCTCGTCCAATTACCGTGGCCCCTAAATGGCTAAATTGCATTCGCATGGCAGACAACACCTTTTGTCCTCCGCCACCCGAGTGAGTCGATAACGCGACTGGCAATCCGGTAAACATCTCGCGAAAGTCGTCCCCCTGCGTCGACATCCACGCAATAGCGCTAGTCAGATTAGGGGGAGTACTTCCATTGTATTCCGGGGCAACCACCCACAACGCATCCGCGTCGAGCATGTGCTGATGCAATTTTGGATAATCATCGCCGGGGCCCGCTTCGTAATCGCGCATTGAAAATAGCGGGATCCGAAATTCGCTCAGGTCTAAAAGGACAGACGTTATTCCTTTTTCTTCGGCGGCTTCCTGTACTTTTTTACCAAGATCGAAGTTTGATCCCGCTGTAGTCGAAAGAATCAATAACATGGAGTTCTCTTTTTGTATGAAGTGATGTCGTTAGGTCAATTGTGACGCGATCTACGTAATGATTCAATTACGCTCAGAACAAAGAAACTATATAACCCGCGCTTAAAATAGTCAGAGTGAATCAAGGAGACTTTGAATTCGTGTACGCTGTCAAACTTGATTTAAGTATAATAAATGCAAACAAACACCCTCCTTCTATAAAGACGTCATGAAACCACATTCCGTCATACAGCGTAGGACTCTGCTCAAAGCAGGACTTATATCCGGTACTGCTTTGACTTTTGTGGACCATCTTTTTCATGCAGAACTCACAAAAGCACGGACTGGGGCTACACCCCAAGACACAAACTGCATCATGCTCTATATGACTGGTGGGCCTGCACAGCAGGAAACCTTTGATATGAAACCGGATTGCGATGATCGTTTTCGGGGGGAATTCCTGCCTATTTCAACCAAAACACCAGGCATTCAAATATGTGAGCACCTTCCGCTTTTATCTCAGCATACGGAGAAGTTCGCGATCATTCGATCTACCTGGCATGAGAGCAATACGCACGGCGTCGGTGTGCATTACAACCTAACCGGTCTTAAGCATGCGCCCCGCCAACGAGGCGAACCCCAGGTTTCACGGGAAGATCCGCCCAACATTGGCGGAGTTCTACGACAATTACGAGGGGACCGTAACGGTCTTCCCGCTGCAGTCCATCTCCCCGTGCGAATTGGTGACCAAAACAATTTTCGCTGGGGTGGCCAACATGCCGGATTTCTGGGCCAGCAATATGATCCTCTAACTCTAATCGAAGAGTCGTGGCTTCCAGGCACGCTACCTAGCAGCTTTCTACCTCCTGCTGGGGTTGGTGTTGGCCGATTGCGAGATCGCGTGCGATTACTTAAAGGCGTAGAACGATCTACAAATAATGGATCGAAAGACGACCAGCAGTTGCTTTATCAGCAGGCGCGGGAACGGGCATTAAGCATCCTGCAATCAGACTCTGTTTGGAAAGCGTTTCTAATCGAAGAGGAAAAGCCAGCCACGATAGAACGTTATGGAGATAATAAATTTGGGCGCAGTTGTCTGGTCGCACGCCGATTAGTCGAAAGAGGTGTTTCCTTTGTCACCGTTCCCTGGATGCATTTACATTCAACCAAAAACTTTGATACACACGCCAATCACTTCAAAGTGATGAAAGAGGTTCTATTACCCCCGATGGACCAGGCAATGGCAGCTCTGCTCGAAGACCTCCATCAAACAGGCCTCATCGATAGTACTCTACTAAGTTGGACCGGTGAATTCGGCCGAACGCCGAAAATCAATGGGAATGCAGGCAGAGATCATTGGGGCAAGGTTTACAGCACCTTACTCGCTGGCGGTGGGATTCGGGGAGGCCAGGTCTACGGGTCAACGGATGCAATTGGGGGTGAGCCAATTGACAAGCCGGTTTATGTAAGTGATTACATCGCGACGATCTATAAAGCATTAGGGCACGACGGAAGCACATTGGTTCACGATCGGTTCGGTCGCCCGCATCCCATCGTACAAGGTACTCCTATTAAAACACTATTCGGATAATAACTCATGCCACGATTTCTTTCCCTACCTCTACTCGTTATTTTATTCGCCGTAAATCTTCAAGCGGCCGAATTGGCGGATCTGGTGGAACCCCAATCACAAATACAGAAACTAGCCGGTGATATGAAGTTTACCGAGGGTCCCGTTTGGGAACCAAAGTCTCAAACGGTGATCTTTTCAGACATTCCCAATAGCAAACTCATGGCTTGGAATTCCACCAACGGTCTTACAGTTTTTCGTGAAAGTAAGAACGCCAATGGGAACATTCTGGATCTCCAGGGAAATTTGATATCGTGCCAACACTCCGGACGCAATCTGATACGCATTAAAGAAGACGGTAAAACCGAAATTATCGTTGATAATTATAAAGGCCATAAATTAAATTCGCCTAACGATGTTGCCGTGCACCAAAACGGAAGTTTTTGGTTCACTGATCCGCCATGGGGTCTTTGGGGTAGCGATAACGCCACAGAACTGGAAGGGCACTGGGTTTATCGGGTCAGTCCAGACACCGGAGTGGCGGAGGCGGTCGTCACCGATTTAGCAATGCCCAATGGAATTATTTTTTCCCCGGATTTCTCGCGGCTTTATATTGCCGATACTGGCGGGCATCCGCGTCATCCCGACGAAACCCTTCGTGATGCGCCAGATATCATACGGTGTTATAAAATGACCAGGAAAGGCGAGCTAGGAAAACTCCTATTTACAATCGACGAGGGTAGTGATGGAATGGCCATGGATGTCTCCGGAAATTTATACACCACCCATTCCGGGAAGATCAACATCTTCAATACGCGAGGGCAGGTAATCGGGCGAATAGAGTGCCCGGAAAATCCGGCGAACGTCACTTTCGGTGGAAAGGATTACAAGACCCTTTTTATTACGGCACGAACCTCGTTGTATTCGTTGGCGATGAAAATCCAAGGAGCGCATGGCCAACAATGATGGGATATTCCAGAACATTTATTCCAGCTGGCAACCGTGCGTGGGCAATCTCACGTAGGATGACTATCTGTGTTCTCATCACCACTTGCATACTTACCAGTTCATCTTTACTTGCCGATGAGTACTTTGAGAAAAAGGTTCGTCCACTTCTGGTAGCCAAATGTTACCAGTGTCATTCCGGGACCAAAACGTCCGGCGGGCTATCGCTAGAAACTAAGGCGGGTTGGATGAAAGGGGGCGAGTCCGGACCGGCCGTCTTTCCAGGTGATTTAGATAACAGTCTCTTAATAGACGCGATAAATTATCGTGGTCTCGAAATGCCACCTCGGGATAAGGGTGGGCAACTAAAGCCCGAAGAGATTGAGATCCTTTCAACATGGGTTTCACAAGGCGCCATCGATCCTCGAATCGCCAGTCAACAGCTTGGCGGGATGTCCAAACAGGACGCCAAAACTTGGTGGTCATATCAGCCCGTCAAGGCGGTTGCTAAGGTCGAGTCTGCAGAACAAATTGACCACTTCATTGACCAAACGCTTGAATCTGAGAGTTTACGGCCGGCACCCCTGGCCACACGGCGTGAACTAATCCGCCGTGCCACTTATGACCTTACGGGTTTACCTCCGACTCACAGTGAGGTTCTCAACTTTCAGAACGATCACTCAGACGGCGCCTTCCTGAAGGTAATCAATCGGTTGCTGGACTCTCACGAGTACGGTGAGCATTGGGGCCGGCACTGGTTAGACGTCATCCGTTATGCGGATACAGCCGGAGAGAATTCAGACAGGCCCCTGCCACACGCCTGGCGTTTTAGGAATTGGGTGATAGACTCGATCAACCAGGATATGCCGTTTACGGACTTCACCAAGCAACAGTTAGCTGGTGATCTCGCGCCACTTGGGAACTCAATAAAACAAAAAAATGATGGGATAATAGCCACGGGTTACTTGGCAGTGGCCCGACGCTACGGTCACAACATCAACAATGACATCCACCTAATGCATGAAGATGTCATTGACAATCTAGGAAAAGCATTTCTTGGCCTTACCGTTGGGTGTGCACGATGTCACGATCACAAATATGATCCAATCACATCAAACGACTATTACGCTTTGTACGGAATCTTCAGCAGTACTAAATTCTCTTTCCCCGGTTGCGAACCAATCCCCCATCCGAGCGACCTGGTTCCGTTGACGTTGGTTGGCGAACAGCACAAGGCATACGAAACGTACCTATCTGAAAAAGCAGCGTACGAAGCCAACATACCCAATAACCCGAAGACAGTAGAGCGTCTCAAGCTACTAAGCGCGCAGTTCAACACTACTTTGGCAACGGCGAATGTGGGCCAGAGCGGAAAACAACGGCTGGAAGACCATTTTCCCGACAAGAACACTCACCCAATTAAAAAAGGGGAGGTACTCCAACTACGCATCAATCGCAATGAGAACTATGGCGCAGATTCCACCGGGATTCGGCTCAACATCCAAAACTTAAAGGTGCCA
>PAAT01000085.1 GCA_002698965.1 Rhodopirellula sp.
TCCCCCAAAGTCTCACGAATTTGTGCAACCTGAGTGACCGTGGTCCTAATCGCCTGCCGGGGTTCGAAAATTCCGTCCACGTGAGCCGGTTGAAAGCGGACGACTTTCCATCCCAATTCGTGTTTGGCGTTGGCGTCAGCAGCAAGTTCCTCCGCAGTCCTGCCGTGAATATGAGTATAGGAGTAAACTTTATCACGTACTTTACCACCAAGCAGTTCATACACTGGGACGTTGTAAGCTTTGGCTTTAATATCCCATAATGCGATATCGATGGCACTGACGGCAGAAGCTCCGACTCCCGTGGTTGGAAAAAAACCACAACGGGACATCGTTTGCCAAAGATGCTCAGTGTTGTTGGCCGCCTGCCCTATTAGGCTTGGTTTTAGAGCCTCAATAAAGCCGACTTGCGCGTTTTCACGAAACGTCAGACCAGCCTCACCTATCCCGCTGATACCAGCATCGGTTTCAACTTCGACAAACATGAAATTGCGGTCCAGACCGACGACGTATGTTTTGATGTCAGTGATTTTCATATTGAATCAATTGGTGAGCAGGATTAGATTGCTTTTCATAGTTGCTGTCGTTTCATGCTACCACAGAAGCCTTTGAACTCTTAGAGATTAAAATGGCTGAGGATGAAACGGTAACTTTTATCGACCTCTGGTGTTTAAGATGACTTTAACTTCAAGTGCAGCCTTGTCAAATCGACCTTCCTGGCGAAGGCTTGCGTTTACGTGGATGGTCCTTGCCCTGCCCTGGGTGATTGGCTTATCTCTGTTTGCCGAGTTTTCAGCAGCCCCTCATAACGACGATTGGTTGTATGGTCGTAGTGTCCAGGTTCTGGCCGAAGAAGGCTACTACCAGCACGTCTCACAGCATGGTGAGCTTGCTGCGAGTGTCGTTTCGCACGTGATATGGGGGCGATTGTTTGTTTGGGGAGATTTTTCATTTGAAGCTTTGCATATTTCACAGGCTCTCGCCGGGTGGCTAACCTGCGTAGGGATTGTGTTTGTCGTTCTTGCACTGGGAGGTAAACTTCAGGTTGGTCTGATGGCGGCTGGGAGTTTGGCGATCAGCCCTCTCTTTTATGGACACACGTTCACATTTATGACGGACGTCACAGCATTGATGCTGATTACCTATGCCCTTTTATGTTTCATCCGTAGTGACAATCTTCGTCGCCTGACGCCGTTGGTTCTAGGCAGTATTCTTGTGGCATTAGTGTTTTGGTGCCGACAAACCCATGTATTGATTGTAGTTTGTCCTCTGTTTGTTCTTTGGCGACAAGGCGGACGCAATTCTTGGAAGTGGATTATGGTAAGGTTGGGGGTGTTGGTGGGTATCCCGGCGTTGTCATTAATTGCTTTTGAATTAACCGGTCTTGTTCCGGGGAACCAGTCACGTACTGGCACGTTGTTTATTAGTACTTTTGATCTGGCACGTCTCAAGCAAATAGCCATCTATCTTTATGGCACTGGCTTGCTACTAGGAATGGTGTTGTTGCCGATCTCAGCGATGTTGGCATTTAAGTGCGTAGGCAGGCAAAGATTACTTTTGAATCGAAGTTGGATTTTCATGGTCAGTGTGGCATGGATTGGTGTATTTGTTGCCACAGGTGGTCGGACTTATATAACTCAGGCGGTGGGATATTTTTTACATAATGCTCACTTTGGGCCGGTGCTTTTTGCGGATCCTCCGCATCCCGATGGTAGTTGGACTTATCTGGCAAATGTGAAATGGCCCCCAGTGATATGGAAGTTACTTACGCTCACCTCTATTTTGTCTTTGGCTTTATCTTCTTCTGCGGCTTTCTCTAGATTCAAGGAGGTTCTGCAACTTCAATCTGAACAACTGGTGAGAATCCGTCGCGATTGGCGATGGGCAATCTTTCTGTTTGGCTTGATGGTTTCACTGGCTTTGCTAGCAGTGGTGGAGAATATTGTTGACCGGCATTGGATGGTGCTGTTTGTACCAGCAGTGATTTGGGTGGCGACCAGTGACGTTTTCGTGGTCCTTAAACGTCCGGGAAGGTTAACGGCTGCCTTGATGTGGTTTACGGGTATTTCGATTTTCTATATCAGCCTGACATTTACGCATGACTGGCTGGCATTTAATGATCAAAGGGATCAGCAGATGGCAGATTGGCTTGAGAAAGACAATCTGCGTCCTCAGGATATTGATCTGGGGATGGACTTGAACGGTTGGTTACGTACGACTGAGGATTATGGGAGTTTGCAGCGTGAGGGGGACGAGACTCGGAGTTGGCGCGGTCTAGCGAAGTATGCCTTAGCACACCGACCTCGTCAGGGCTGGAAGGTGATCGGTACTCGTACCTGGTATAGTTGGGCGGTTGATTCTGAGCAGACCTTGCTGTTGCTAGAGAAGCTGGAGTGATTTGCCTACAGGATTTTGGAAAAGGCTCGAATCCGGTGTGGATCCGAGCCTTGCTGTCTTCTCTGAGCGTATATTACGGCTTACTTGTCGGTGCGGAAAGGAGATGCCGGTAGCCCACCGCCGTTGACCAGATTTGGTTCCGCCAGTTGATGCCAGCCAAATCGGACATGGACTGGCTTGGCTACCGCATTCGAGGTGACAATCAGTTTGTCCCCTTCGATTGTTGCGACAGCCGGCTTGAATTCGCCATCTTCCCCGGCAAGTTGGAAATGACTAAGTGGTTTCCCATCATTGGATGCGAGTTTTCCATACGCATGATCGAAATGGATTTCGATATGCGTCCCCTTCACTTTATGACTTTTATAGAGTGGTCCAGAATAAACCAAATCTTTCGCGCCATATGTTTTGGCTAATGCCCATAGTGCCAGACGCTTACCGACATCTTGTTTGTTTTTTGGGTGAATGTCGCGGAGATTGCTGATATCAGTAGTAACCGCCATACCGGTATGAGGTAGGGCCAGCGTAGCTGTTTGCGCTTCCCAGATTTCAGGCAGTGCTAATTCACTTCCACCGTAAGTAAATGGAGCCAGTTGAACAAAGTAGAATGGCATCTCGGGATTGTCAAAGACATGACGCCAGCCCTCAATAAGGGCTTTCATTTTATCCATATAAAGCATGCCATCACCCCGGTTGGATTCACCTTGGTACCATATGGCCCCGCGAAAGTTTAAATGACGGAAGTTGTGAATCATACCGTTGTAAAGGGCGAGTGGTGTCTGGTGATTGACACGTCCATCTTTGTTGACCACGGGGAAGTTATCGAGATTGTCGGCGATGCTTTTCAAGTTTTTGGCTGCTTTGAATCCCACAGGAGGTATCCAGGGTTCAATACGAGTGCCCCCCCAGTTTGAACCAATGAGACCAATAGGTACACCCAATTCGGCCTGTAGCTTACGACCGAAAAAATAACCAACCGCGGTGAAGTTTGGAACCGTTTGAGAGGTGGCAGCTTTCCAGCCGTCTGAAGGGATATTATCTTCCGGCTTCGCACTTGGTCGATGTGGGAATTTGATATGGCGGATTTGCGGGTGATTACCGTTTTTTGCTTCTTCTTCAGGATTAAGCGATCGGCTAACAGTCCATTCCATATTAGATTGTCCGGAACATAACCAAACTTCACCAATCAATACATCGTCGAGCGTTACGCTTGAAGAACCTTTGATCTCGACTTTATGCGGCCCCCCCGCCTCAAGCGCCTTAAGCTCAACCACCCAAAGCCCCTGATCATTTGCGGTTGCTTCCGCTGAGTCAGTACCAAGCGAAACATTAACTTTTTGACCACTATTATCCCATCCCCACAGGGTAATAGGGGTATTTCGTTGAAGCACCATATGGCTTCCTAGAATCGACGGCAGTTTGGTTTCCGCCTGCAAAGCGCACAGTAAATTAGCTGCAATGACGGTGGCAAGAGCGAGTAGACGTATTGGTTTCATGAGGACATTCCTAGGCATGTAAATAGAAATCTTGGTTGAACGTAGATTCTAGCGTGTTCAGATACCGAAAACTAGTAATAGGCTGTAATAGATCCGGGCGTTCAGATTGTAATTGTCATCTGGAGCAAGCTTGTGACATAATAGAGTTAAACAACAAACCTTAAATAAGGGAAGGCTCGTGTCCTTAAATCGAATCGATCGTCGTGACTTGCTTCAGGTGGGCTGCTCCAGTTTTCTGGGGTTATCGTTGCCAGCACTGTTGCAGGCAGCCGAAAACCGACGCAATGGCAAGTCAGTTATTCTGGTATTCCAAACCGGTGGTGGAAGTCAATTAGAGACATTCGATCCTAAGCCGGACGCACCGGATCATATTCGTGGTGAATTTAAGACCATTCAAACGAAGATTCCCGGCGTGCTCTTCGGTGAACATTTGCCCAAACTGGCGGAACGTACCGATAAGATTGCTGTCGTGCGTTCCTTTTCTCATGGTGACAATCGGCACCTTTCCGGGACTCACAATACACTGACAGGGGAACCCCAGGTTTTTCGTGGTAATGCCAATGAAGATAAAGAATTGTCGCGGCTAGATCGTCCTAGTTATGGGGGCGGCGTGAAGTTGATTAATCCAACCATCAATGGTATGCCGTGTCAGGTTACCCTGCCTCGTCCGTTGATCGAAGGCCCGCTAACGTGGCCTGGTCAACACGCTGGTTTCCTGGGGCCTAAATATGATCCATGGCAGGTTAATTCAGACCCTAACGGGAAAGACTTCAAGGTACACGGCATTCAGATGATGGATGGCATCACGACAAGCCGCTTAACTAACCGGGTTGATTTTCTCAAACGGATGAATCATCAACAGCGAAGTCTCGATCGTTTTGCCAAGGGGATACAGTTTACGAGCCAGCAAGAAGAGGCCTTGAATCTGCTGACGTCACCGAACATCGCTAAAGCATTTGATATTAATGCTGAAAGCGATGAATTACGGGATAAGTATGGTCGTTCTGAATATGGACAAACCTTGATTTTGGCTCGAAGGCTCGTCGAACATGGAGTGCCTTATGTTCAGTGTAATATGGGGATCGTGCAGTCCTGGGATACTCATTCGGATAACTTTCCTCGTCTCAAAGATAAGCTTTTGCCTGGTATCGACAACGGGGTGTCTGCCTTGATGGATGACCTGGAAGAACGCAGCATGCTGGATGACGTATTAATCGTCGTTGTTGGCGAATTTGGTCGCACTCCAAATATTAACAAGAACCCAGGGCGAGACCACTGGGCATCGGGCTACAGCGGAATTTTTATCGGTGGTGGGGTCCGCGGGGGCCAGGTTATCGGTAAGTCTGATAAACATGCGGGGCATCCTGAGACGACACCGTATCACCCAAATGATATTGGGGCAACGGTTTATTCCACGCTAGGAGTTGATCCGGCGACGATTATCCGTGATCGTGAGAATCGGCCGTTGCATCTGAATAACGGTAAAGTTATGGAGAAACTTTACACTGGTTGAATATCCGATTTCATGACGTTGAAAAAAAAAGAGCTGGAGTCTTAAGACGCCAGCTCTTTTTTTGTTGATGATCCGCGGAAGAACTATTCTTTAAAGAAGTTCTGGAGGATTTGAGGAATCCGTTTGCCAGTGGAGGATTCCGGTGCAAGTTTTTGGGCTGCAATTAATAATGCTTTTGCAGTCGGTTTATTCCCCTTCTGGAAGATACCTGATGAGACCTTAAAGATAAGCTCCTGCGCCTTTTCAGGGTTTGGCTTAGTTGCCTCGATCAATTTGTCCAACTCAGCAGACAATTTAGCGGCATCCAAATCGCCACCTGCAAGTTCATTGAACTTGGTTTCAAAACTAGTCCAACGTTTAGTGGAGGTGACCCCCTCGGTATCCAATTGATCAATTAGATCGATAGAATCTTTATAAAAATTAGCCGCAAGCTGTGGATTAATTGTACTGATGAAATCATCGAGTGCTTTCGCTTTTTCAACTCCTTCAGCAGCCTCGGCTCTTGCGAAAGCAGCATCACGTGTTTCAAGAGCTTCTTTTTTGGCACGAATGTCAGCTACCCACTGCTCCGCTTTTTGCCCGCCATAGCCGGACTGGAAGTGGAACGGACGCCCTTCGTTATCAGCGAGGAAGACAGAGGGGACACCGCGAACCTGATATTTCGCTGACAGCTTCTTGTATTGTTCCTGCTCCGCAGGAGTGACTAATGTTTTGTCACGTGGATTATCCAGAACGAGAAGGATGTAGTCTTCCTTTACGGTCTGGAAAACGTCTTGGCTGAGAACGTTCTTGTGCAACGCTTTACAAGGTGGGCACCAGTCTGAACCAGTGAATTCCATGAGAATAGCTTTGCCTTCTTTAGCAGCCAGCTCTTTAGCTTCTTCGAAGCTACGAGTCCAACCTTTGTAGTGACCATCGTCAGCAAAGGCGTTGCTGAAAGATGTCATAACCAGTGCTGTCGCAGCCAGCACGGCAAGTGATTTGTTGATAAGACGCATGATTTAGATCTCTAGCTAAAATGAGTGAGAGTTTAAATGTTCGATTAGTAACTCTTATCTTATACGAGATCGCGACTAAAAAAGTAGCTTCAGGCTGAAAAATGAGGAAATAAAAATGCGGAACCGCCAGAGTGGTGGTGTTAACTCAATTTATTTCTTAATGTTTTTGGGCCCGCTGCCAAATGCTTTTTCGTAGGTTCCGTCGCCGCTTTTGACATACTTGGTGAAGCCTAACCGGTCGAGTTTTCCGTCATTCGCCATCGAACGATTCATCGCCCCATCGGAAAAACGTCCTCCAATATTAGCGGGAAGAATTACTCGACGTACCGGCTTGCCGGATTCAGGATGCGTTTCCAGAGGGGGGTCGGACATTGGCTGCACAACTTCAAATCGCTCGTCGGTTGGCTTTCCGTTTTCTAGTACTTCGTATACGTAAGTTGGCATGTAATCGATTGACCGGTTAGAGGCGTTGACCAGGAGCCTGGAGGTTGGTGTTTTCGAAGTCCAGTGGTGCCCTGCATTGCACAACGGACTTTCCGTTGATAAGTACATGTTCAATGCCGCTGCAGTGGTGAATAGGATCGCCAAAGTCGGCATGATCATTAATAGTATGTTCGTCAAAGATAACCAGATCCGCGTAGGCGTTTTCGATCAAACGCCCGCGTCCCTGAAGGTTGAAGGTATCTGCACCGAGAGAGGTCATTTTACGGATAGCTTCTTCCAGCGAGAAGAGCTTTGCATCTCGTACAAATTGTCCCAGCCATCGCCCTGCACTTCCATAAGCTCTGGGATGAACCTTTCCGTCGGGTTGGTAGATCGCATCGGTACCTATCATGCATCGCGGATGAGAGACAAACGGTTCGACTAATCTGTCATCACCCTCGTCCATCACACAGAGCACTCCAAGTTGTTCGTCAAGTAGTAAATCAATTAGCGCTCTCGAGGCGTCTTTACCGCTTTCGCTGACGATTTGCTGCAGCGTCTTCCCCCAGTCATGGACGTGGTCGTTCGTTGGTGACCAGGCCATGAGGACATGTTCAAGGTCTAAGCGATAGGATTCGAAAGAATGCTCCGCCTTTCGGCGAATGTGGTCGATTGCAAGCTTTCCGGTGGCGGCAAGGGGGCCGTCTTCCCAGACCTCATAAGGTAAGAGATAATTCAGCATCGTACTGCCAGGTTGATAGGGGTAGACGTCAAAGGTGGTCGGTATCCCTTCGGCACAGGCTTCTTCTATCAATTCGAATACTTGCTCCGGGTGATAGGGTGGCTGGCACTTGAGGTGGGATATATGTACCGGCACGCCTGCTTTGCGCCCGATTTCAATGGCTTCACGAATGCCGTCAAGTAGTCCGATTTTGTAGCGGATGTGAGTAACATACGGTTTGTTTTGACCAGCCATTGGGAGACAGGCTTTGACCAATTCGCTGGTCGGGCTGTGGCACTGCGAGATATAGTCAAGTCCGGTGGAAAGAGCGACAGCCCCGGCTTCCAGACATTCAGTTACCAGTTGTTGCATTCGGACAACCTGAGAATCATCCAGCGGTCCACGGCTGAAGTCGTGGACGAGGGTTCTCAGGTTTGCATAGGGAATCTGCGCGGCAAAGTTCTGGACACTACGGCCGTTTAGCACCTCCAGATAATCGTCCAAGGTTTGCCAGCCCGTGTAGTCCTGCATCCGAAGCCCGTTAAGACCTCGTAGATAGTAAATCCAATCTCGCCACGTTTCACTGCTGACCGGAGCATATGAGATTCCATCGGACATGATGATCTCGGTGGTAAAGCCCTGCCGTGTTTTATAGGTTTGATGTCCGTCGCGTAGCAGCCAGCCATCGCTGTGATTGTGAACGTCAATGAAACCGGGACATACGATCTTGTCAGAGGCATCAATTTCCTGAGCAGCCGCGGTGGCTGAAAGATCACCGATGGCGGTAATCTTTCCATCGCTAATTCCTAAGTCGGCTGGATAGCGAGGCGCTCCGGTGCCGTCAATTACGGAACCATTTCGGATGATCCAGTCCATCAGCTTATCCTGTCAGGCTCGGCGTATTCGTGATGAACAGAACGAATTAAATGATCTCGCGAATAGGTTCAATACCTTCACGAACCATGTATTGGGGCGTCCCGGTCTTGTCAAAGAAGCGGATTTTGCCGGTATCAATACCCGCGTTTTTGTAAAGTGTGGCGAAGACTTCCTGGAATTTCACAGGACGTTCTGTGGCGTATTCACCGTACTTGTTGGTTGCGCCAATGACCTGCCCTGTTTTCATGCCACCACCGGCAAGCATGGCACAGCTAACACGCGGCCAATGGTCACGACTGTTGTTCTTGTTGATCTTGGGAGTCCTGCCGAATTCCCCCCAAACCACAACGGAAACGTATCGATCCAGCCCTCGCTCATGAAGGTCTGTCACCAATGCGGCGAGTCCTTGATCAAGTTTTGGGAATTCTTGGCGTGAGCGAGGGAAGTTCATTCCATCACCACCGTGCCAGTCCCAGCGACTGTAGTTAAGTGAAACAACCCGAGCACCGGCTTCCACAAGTCGACGGGCGATGCAGAAGTTTTGAATCATCTTCGGAGCCCCGTCTCGTTGGTAAGTTGGGTCATTTTCACCGTAGCGAGCAAGTGTTTTCGGATCTTCTTTAGTCAGGTCTAAGGCATCGACCAATTTACTGGTTGTAAGAATACCAAGAGCTTGCTGGTGGTATACATCCATACCGTCGGCGATGCCAGTGTTGTCTACATCGCGACGGAACGAATCAAAGGCTGAACGAAGGGCTTCTCGATCGTTCAGTCGGTCAAGTGTAATGCCCTGCAGAACCATGTTACTGGGGTCCTTCATCGGGTCTTTTTCCACCAGACCAAATGGGGAGTGCTTCACGCCGAGGATTCCTCCCATCTGAGTTTCCCCCCAGGTGCGGTTTCCAGTGGGGTACATCAATGAGACGTTGGCGGGTACCGCGTTGTTTACATTCCCCTGCAGGTGAGAAACCCAAGAGCCCCAGTTCGGACGACCTTCACGCGGGCCTCGTTCACCAAATTTCCAGCCGGTCATACATTGATAGGCATCATGACGTCCATCGGCATCACTGATCGATCGGATGGGGATGAACTTGTCCATCATTTGCGCCATCCTGGGGAAATGCTCACAGATTTCAATCCCCGGGACATTTGTCTTGATGGGACGGAAATCCCCCCTGATTTCTGACGGCGCGTCTGGTTTAAGGTCCCACAGATCAATATGAGAAGGGCCGCCAGGCATGTAGATATTAATGATTGCACGGTGGTTGGAACCAGTCTTGGCTTGCAGGTCTGCATCGTACATGTTGGCCATTGAAAGACCACCCATCGCCATTCCACCAATCTTCAGGAAGTCACGTCGGGCCAGCCCGTCACAGTAACCTTGTTGTCCTTTTGATTTACCGTAAATCGTTAACATTTGATATTTCCTACACTGTGCTTAGATAACGAACGCACCCACCGATATTATCGACAGTTTCACTACTTATATATTATGAAATATAGGCTCTGGATAGCAAGACCGTCATTGAGATCTCTGGAGCGGTTTGTATTTGTAAGCACTGTTTTTTTCGGTAAAACCGTTCTAAAATACGCCCATGCTCAAAGCTCGCACAATTTTTCGCGAATTCCTGAAGTCCCCTAATAAAGTGGGAGCGATTGCCCCTAGTTCTCGTTACCTGGCTAATGCGATGCTTGACCAGTTGCACTGGGATACGCTTACAAATGTGGTTGAATACGGACCGGGCACCGGGGCAATCTCCAAGCACTTGTTAGAGCGAGTTGGGGATCATCAGAAGTTCTTTGCTGTGGAACTGAATGGTAGTTTTATCCCCGTACTCAACGAGAAGCTACCACAGTTGAAAGTTTTTAATGAATCGGTGAGTGATATTCGTCGGATTTGCGACCGCGAAGATGTCGATTGGGTGGACGGCATTATCAGTGGTCTTCCCTGGACCGCTTTCCCCGAACCGTTGCAGGAAGAGCTTCTCAGTGCGACGCTGGATGTATTGGCCGACAATGGTCAGTTTGTAACCTTTGCCTACGTACATGGCTTACCGCTACAAAACGCGCGGCGATTCAGGAAACGATTGAAGGAAACTTTTTCAACCGTTACGATCAGCCGAGTGGTGTGGCGAAATTTTCCTCCGGCAATCTTTTATAGCTGTCGAAAGTAAAACCTTCTTGAGCTCGTCTTATTTTTCAATGCAAACAATACGCAAGCCATTTTGCCGGCTACGTACTTTTTGGTTGGCACTGCCGCGATAGGTTGAGCGGCAGGAAGAGGGGCGAGACACGTAGCTTCCTCCACGTAGAACTCGAATGTCACCAGCTGTCGGGCCCTTTGGATCCTGTGGTGGTGGATTGTCACCGTAGTAGTTCGCCTGGTAGACATCCTCACACCATTCAGCAACGTTGCCATACAGGTCGTACAGACCCCATTGGTTCGGCTGTTTACCAGCGACGACTTGTGGCGTTGTGGCGTTCGTGTTGAACCAGGCGTATTCGGCGAGGACTTGCCCTAGGTCCTGCTCGCTATTATCGAAGGAATCTCCATAATTATAGGCGGTGCGTGTACCAGCGCGGCAGACGTATTCCCATTCTGCTTCTGTCGGCAGGCGGTAGGTGCGCCCGGCGGCCATTTCTTCCGGTAATTCGGAAAGCTTGGCACAGAAAGCTTTGGCGTCTTCGTAAGAGATGTTGGTGACCGGCATGTATGGATTCTTCTCGGGGCTGGGGTTGTTACCCATCACGGCTTCCCACTGAGCCTGAGTGACCTCGGTAACCCCTATATTGAATGCCTTGGTGAGTTCCACAGCGTGCTGTGGTCGTTCGTCATTGCTGGCATAGGGGTCCGGTTTGCGGACAATAACCCGATTGTCGTTATCCGTGTTAATTCGACCAGCACTGAAAAGTCCGATACCGACAAAGTTAAGGAAAGCACCCTGCACATTAACCGTGATGTCCAGGTTGCCGGCGTCGGTTTGAGCATTAATTGCGGTGGCAATGTTGGTAGCGATTTGCGCAGGACTGGATGGTGTGCCAGTCGTAGTTCCACCGCTGAAAGGTACAGGGGAATATAGACGCGGAGTTGCTTTCGTATCAGCGTCCACAAGCTCAAAACGTACACTGCTTCCAGTAGCGTCATCGACCATGAAAATCTGACCGGTGCGGAATCGGCTTCCATCTAAAGCCACCTGAACAACATATTCCGGAGCGCCCATCTGGAATGTGCCAGCATCAATAGTAGCCATGGACATACCAATACTGTTGGTGACTCGAGGCTTTGCCTGAGGTGGCAGGTTTTTCTCCAGATCTGGGGCCTGTCCAGGTAATTGCCCTACAAATGGACCGGATGTCAGCGCAACAACGAGTGTGACAGTTAGTAGCTGCTTCGTTATGCATATGGTGTTAGTGAATGACATCATTGATTCTCCATTAACGAGTCAGACTCGTATTTGATTCTCAGTATGTTGGTTAGGATGTTTTCCCGCCGCTTGTCGTGGTCGTGGAGGCTTTGGCTCGTTGCCATAGATTTTGTAGGGCCTCGGTGAGCGTCTTTGCAACGGTTTGGTTGTAAATGTTATCTTTAGGCAGGTGAGTCACCAATTTTCGATGTGCGATTCCCAGATTGTGATAGGGAATCGCCGGAAAGAGATGGTGCAAGGCGTGATATCGAAGTCCAACAGGTGCCCATAATTCTCCGACAAACCGGCTGTCAGGATAGTTTACCGAGTCCAGTAGCTGTTCTTCAAAGGACATTTGGCCTTCGTCATTACTCCAGCGATGAGCTCCTAGCGTTCGCAGGGCGTTGAGAGTCAGCAGTATTACCGCTGTTGTGTAAGACTGGATGAAAAATGGCCACGGCAGTGTGTCGCGAGTGAAAAAGACAACCCCAACAAGAGTAAGCAGCCACAGGAAGCAGGAAAATTCCTGGATGTACATACGACGCCGAGCGGCCTCAGGTTCGGAAGGTCGAATGTAGAACGGGTCGATGATCATTGATGAGCAGCGTTGGTGGATGAATAAGCGGAAGTTGGGGATACTCCAGGCGATTGGTGTTAAGAAAAGAAAGCGAATAAAGACCAGTGGTGGCACGATAAACGGGTGCAGTAGAAATGCTATGATTTGCCACGGCGGACGTTGGCCAAGGGGAAGGTATTCACCATCTCGCTCGGTTCCATAATGCTTACTGCGGTGGTGATCCAGATGGGTGTGATACACAAAGGAGGGTATCAAAAACGGAATACCACATAGAATGTGCCATACAAATCGAAATACAATCAAATTGCGTCCACGCATGTGCACGATTTCGTGAATAAACATCGCGATACGATAGTAAAGTACACAGGATAGAAGCGTTGCAACGATATAGGATCCCCAGAGCATGACGGCAGATTCGGGGATAGAGATCCCGTCCATCCGCCAGTTTTGTTCGAAGTCCGCAAGGTAAATTTTTGCAGCATACGTTCTCGCATGCGCATAAGCGTAGAACCCGACGAACCAGCAAAGTAAAAAGTCAGTCCAGTAGATCAATGCATTGTGTTTGAACAGGTCACCACCAACGATCTTTCGGGCTTCACCGATTGAAAATGGTAGTGGATCCTGCTTAATATCAGTTGATGCCATGCTTTTTTGCGAAATAGTTAGCTATAGGTGAAAGAGAGGATGATGCGGTCATCAAAGCGCATACACTCTCCATTGACAGTTTTTATCCACTATATAGAGATTCGGCGTTTTGTAGGTGTTTTGTTCATGTTGTTTGTATCTTCTCCGGCGGTTCAACTGTTCAAATGCGGTGAACCAGGCGTCCGGCCGCAACAAAAACCGACCGAATGCTAGCACATTAACAAGTTTTTAGTGATTGCTATTGCGTTTTTCTGCGAAATTGCGCCAAATACTACATCTTGTGGTTTGAGGTGACGATAATCACAACAGGTCGAGGGTGGTTTTGCAACCCACCACCCGGCTAAAGTGCTAGCAGCCCCCACTGCAGGTGGGGACTGCTAGCAGGTTTCTCGGGCTCTGCTTCGGTGTTTGCCTCACCTTTTTTGGGGGATGCAAAAAATTGGAGCGAAGTATCGGTGAAACTACAATATATTGTGTTGACTTTGTTGTTGCCTACGATATATTGTTTCGGCACGCTGGTCGTTGGCTCATGCTATATATGGGGCAATGAGGAAATGTTTGGTTGGCTAAGGAAGTTGGCACGACAAACCCAGATGCAAAGGATTGGAAAGCTTCAAGGAATGAGCTTTCAGTCATGGATTGATCGAACAATAGGGATTGTGCTCATGGATATTGGGCCGGTCGCAAGGGATTGCTCGAGACCAGGGATTGAAAAAAGGTCGTTTCTTTGTAGGTGCCCCGCCTTCAGCGGGAGAATTTAGTCCTGAGCTTTTATCAGCGTGACAAACATTGGGTGAATACAAGTAAGTTGCAGCCCGCCTTTTCTAAACAGGAGTTTTTCGAGCAATTGGTGAATGGATGTACCTGACTCGTAAGTAAACGAATCGTGTCATTCTTATTCTGTCGCTAAAATCTTGCGACAAGCTACTTGTTGATTACTACTCTGCAATCAGAAAAGAAGAACTGCCCATTAAGGCGCGAGAACTAGTGGTTTCGAGTTGGACTCGGGAACTGCATGGTGTTTTCTCGGGTCCCATGTTGGCGAGTTGTAATAGTCAGCCCAGCGAAGACTGGTTTGACTGTAGCGACTACGCTCATGGACCGACGGCGCAGTGGAGGTCGAATCGATAAAAAAGATCGATTGGCGAGAAGTGGAAGGCAGGTCCTTCCTTTTACCTGTTCAGGGTCCTACTTAAATAAAGTGGCCTCGGAGGGTAATGACAGTGATAGGAAATCAACGCTACGAAGGAGTGACGGTATGGTAGGTACACAGGCTGAATGGAATGTCCGCAAACGAGACGGACGGATTGTGCCCTTTGAAGATTCGCTAATTGCCCGCGCGATCAGTAATGCATTTCGCGCTGAACTTAATCTGGCTGAAACTCAGCCGCTGGAAGATGTAACACTGGAAGAAATAGCCCGTATGGCCGAAAGTATCATTTCGGAAATGGGCCCACTCGCAACTGCCGGTGAAGGAATTGGGGTTGAGAAGGTTCAAGACCTTGTTGAAATGGAACTAATGCGACGCGGCCACTATCGCATTGCAAGACGTTACATTGTTTACCGTAGCGAACATGCTAAGGTCCGAGCCTTGCGTGCCCCTGAGAGTGAAGTTGAAGCAGAAGAGTCCGTAAGACTTCAGGTTACTTTAGAAGACGGCTCCCGGGTTTCCTTTGACGAAAATCGTGTTCGACGTCGTTTGGTAATGGCTTGTCAGGGGCTTGAGGAAATCTGTAATGCTGATGATTTGCTGGAAGAAGTCATGCGTCAGGTGTTTGATGGGATTTCGTCAACAGAAATTTATCGTTCGATGATTCTGGCGTCACGTTCACGTATTGAACGTGACCCCGCCTTTGATGTCGTTTCATCTCGTTTGATGCTGATGGTCATCTATAACGACGCTCTGGGAAGTGCACCTGAATTCGATAAGGTGGAAGGCATCTACCGCGATCAGTTCGAACACTACATTATTGATGGTATTAATGCCAGTCGTCTGGATCCTGTACTGCGTGAATATGATTTAGCGACGATTTCGGCTGCCTTGAAGCCAGAGCGAGATCATAAATTCAAGTACCTTGGTTTGCAGGCAATCTTTGACCGCTATCTACTACATATCGAGGGGCGTCGTATTGAGACTCCTCAGTATTTCTGGATGCGAGTCGCCATGGGATTGGCTATTCGTGAAGGAGAACAGAAAGAAGAGCGGGCTATCCAGTTCTATAATATTCTCTCTCAGTTCCGCTTCACATCAGCGACGCCGACTCTGTTTAACTCAGCTACAAACCACCCACAGCTGAGCAGTTGTTACCTGTCGACGGTAAGTGACGACCTGAGTCATATCTTCAAGTGTGTCTCGGACAACGCTATGCTTTCTAAATGGGCGGGCGGTCTCGGTAATGACTGGACCAATGTTCGTGCCACCAACTCCCACATTAAAGGGACCAATGGTCAAAGCCAGGGTGTGATTCCCTTCCTGAAAGTCGTCAACGACACCGCAGTGGCTGTGAATCAGGGTGGTAAGCGGAAAGGGGCTGTTTGCTCTTATCTGGAAACGTGGCACCTCGACGTAGAGGAGTTTCTGGACTTGCGGCGTAATACGGGTGATGAGCGTCGTCGTACTCATGATATGCATACCGCGAATTGGATTCCGGATTTGTTTATGAAGCGTGTTCGTGACAAAGCAGAGTGGACATTGTTCAGCCCTGATGAAGTATCGGATCTTCACGATCTGTACGGAAAAGAGTTCGAAGAGCGTTACGAAGAATACGAACGTAAAGCAGAAACGGGTGAGTTGCGAATGGCCCGTAAGGTTGATTCGGTTGAACTATGGCGTAAAATGCTCACTCGCCTGTTCGAAACCGGTCATCCCTGGATTACCTGGAAAGATCCTTCCAATATTCGTTCTCCTCAGGATCACTCAGGTGTGGTTCACAGTAGTAATCTCTGCACAGAGATTTTACTGAACACTTCTCCAGAAGAAACCGCTGTTTGTAACCTCGGCAGTATCAATCTGGCCAACCATGTTAAAGATGGCAAACTGGATTTAGAGAAACTGGGGGAGACCGTGACTGTTGCCATGCGAATGCTTGATAACGTCATTGATATTAATTACTACCCTACGGCCGAAGCTGAAAGTTCAAATCGTCGACATCGCCCAGTCGGGCTGGGGATCATGGGTTTCCAGGATGCTTTGTTTAAACTTGGAATCGGTTATGCCAGCGATGCTGCCGTTGAGTTTTCGGACCGCAGTATGGAGGCGATTTCGTATTATGCAATTCAAGCGTCATCTGATCTCGCCGGTGAACGTGGAACCTACTCTAGTTATGTCGGTTCCAAATGGGATCGTGGCATACTGCCCATCGATTCGTTGGAGTTGCTTGAAGAACAACGCGGTATTCACATCGAAGTTGATCGCAGTGTTACCCTTGACTGGGATTCACTCCGTAAGAAGCTCACTGAGAACGGAATGCGTAACAGTAACGTGATGGCTATCGCACCGACAGCGACTATTTCCACCATTGTGGGAGTTTGCCAGTCCATCGAGCCAGTTTATAAGCATCTCTATGTGAAGAGTAACCTTTCGGGTGAATTCACTCAGGTGACTACCGATTTAGTCGAAGAACTGAAAGGTCGTGGGTTATGGGATAGCGATATGGTTGAAGCCCTGAAGTACTACGATGGTTCAGTGCAGGAAATTGAACGAGTGCCAGCGGATCTGAAAGCTCGCTATCATACCTCCTTTGAAGTTGATCCGGAATGGATTATCAAGTGTGCAGCCCGCCGTCAGAAATGGATTGACATGGGACAGTCTCTCAATCTGTATCTTGCTGAACCAAGCGGTAAGAAACTGCATAATATGTATATGTCAGCCTGGGAAAAAGGTCTTAAGACGACTTACTACCTGCGAACACTTGCAGCTACTCAGGTTGAGAAATCTACGGTGGATATCAATAAGTTTGGCGTGCAGCCTCGTTGGATGAAGAGCCAAAGTGCTTCGGCGGATATCGAGGTAAATCGAGAAGTTGCTGCAACGGAAATGCCGGCAACGGCCGTGACCAGTGCTTGTAGCCTGGACGATGACTGCGAAGCTTGTCAGTAACCACCTAGGACGGAAAGGGGTTTGGAATTTACTCCAAATTCGTTTTTCGCATCAGAGTAAGTCAACCAATAGACAATAAGTAACAAAAGAGATAGAAGGAGCGTGAAATGTCATCTCCAGTAAGTAAATTACTTGAATCCAACACCGGGCGTATTGATGCTCGGGATAAACTTCTGATTAACTGTAATCAGGTCGATGTTAATCAGTTGATGCCTCTGAAGTATCATTGGGCGTGGGAGCATTACAACAATGGTTGTGCAAACCACTGGATGCCAACGGAAGTTCCTATGACCAAGGATATTGAAATCTGGAAGTCAGATAAGCTGACTCACGATGAACGCCTGGTTATTATGCGGAATCTCGGCTTCTTCGCGACAGCCGAAAGCCTGGTTGGTAACAATCTGGTATTGGCAATTTTCCGGCATGTGACAAATGCTGAGTGTCGGCAGTACCTGCTGCGGCAGGCATTTGAAGA
>PAAT01000086.1 GCA_002698965.1 Rhodopirellula sp.
ACCTGAGCTAACATTTCGACAGTCATGGCGGTTTGGAATCTCATCTCAGATTCCCATTCGCGTATCACCTCCGGCGGACGTTTTCTAGAATAATACACTTTGTATATGTGAATGGCATCCTTAATGATTTGTTCCGATGCCTCAACTGCACTCAAATTTGCGTGGAGTGTTGTACAGTAATCTTCTGTGTCAATTATCTTCTTTTTATGGCAATTGACATATTGATTGACTAAATCAGACTGTGTCTCATAAAGATAAACTATGCTTGCTTCTATACCCTTTTTCCATTCTGTGTATATTGCTTTGTTCACGGTGGACGTCATCGTGTGATGAAGCAAAATATTATCTTAAGTATATGACCGGACTCTGAGCAGATGCTTCTGAGGTGCAGTTTAAGGTCGGCACGAAAGAATTCCGGACACGATAAGTCGAGTATATTATTTAACAATCACAGTCAAACTGTAAATGGCCGAACCCAGCAGCAAAGAAGAGGAAGAAGAAATGTTTGAGAAGAGGGCATATCCGCACAATACATTGATTCTGAACATTACATCTCACTTTTCACATTACTGTAAAACTAAGATTCACCCTCGGATGAATGCTATCCTGAGGAAACGATCTACAGTTGAGCAAATACGGCACGAATTGTTCGAACACGACCCACAAGGAAGTAAATCAATGGTGGCACATCAAATCAACCGAACATTTCGACACCTGCATTCGCAGCATCTGCGTCCAATCATAAGAGTTTACTTCAGTCTATTCATGGGAAAGATGACAGAATCTCAGGCGAAGGATCAACTACTTACTTGTTTGAAGTCCGAGAACACACAACCCTTTCTACATAGCTCTGATACATGGGATCGACCAATCATTGGAGAATTTGCGACCAATGGGCCGTTACAGGACGCTCTGCATCTTGAGCTAAAGTCTTTGAGAGATGACGTGGTGTTGATAGAATGGTGTGCGGAATGGTTGAACGAGTATTTATTCTTCTGTTATGATAAGGGGCCGGGATACTACTTGTTGACACCCGACAAGCATGACAGAACACCGTGGTATACTGCCGCATCTGGACACCACCTGCATGTCACGGATGTGTTGGGAGACCACAGAAAGCTGGGCACCCATGCGATTATTGACATGTCACGAAGACTGTCTTTACTCGACTTTGCCAACATGATCAAATTGAATTGGAAACGTCAATTAAGCCCTAGCTACCCGCACTTGTATCCCAGTGCAATAGTACCATTGGAACCGCGACAGAGAACACGGTTAATGCATTACAAATCTTGGATAGAAGACAAGTTCAACGATAAGATGAAGAAATTTCAGCGTCAACATCCAGACTCATGTTATAGATTGGTCAATCCAATGGCAAATTCGAAGTCGCGATTTGGTAATCCATTTTTGGTCCATATTCAGACTCTGTGTACCGGAACAGGTGTCATGAATTCATGTCACATGGCAAGCGGGAGCTCACCCTGCTGGCTTTGCGGACAGGAAGGCCATTACAGAAAAGACTGTCCTTGGAAAAAATTCAAATGCACTATTTGTGGCCAGAGGGGTCATACAGCTGACGAGTGTGATGATCAAACTGATGATGAGGGGTGTTGTGTAATTTGCGGTGCCGTTGATCATGGTGCAAGTATATGTCCAGATAAATATGATCTTGATTGGGCATATCTCGAAATGTTAGAAGAACAAAGATACGAGCAGCAGGCATAAGTGTATAAATGTGATTCATCACTCTCCATCCCCCTCACTCGTCAGATAATGCATCCCTCCCCGGGTTTGGTGGGCAAACTTCCGCAGGATGGTACTGGCATCCTGTTCGAACCAATCCCGTGCGTCCCGAACATATCCCCCCTCAAGGATATCCCAGAACTCCTCGTATCGTTTCTCACACCCCGTGCAGAGGTAGGCGTTTTTAAGGGCAACCCTAGTCGTCCAGCCGGGGTAGAGGAGAGTGTAGAGGGTATTCCGCTTCGCTTTGGAGTCGTATTCGAGCATTGGTGTGGAAGAGTGGCATGCCCCGGCACAGGTGTGGATATGGCGGCAGTCGAGGTGGGTGTACTGCATGCTAGTGGTTGGGGGTGTGTGGGGAGATACGGCAACGTTAGGTTTTTTAGAGGAAGTATTTAGGATTACGATAGAAGCCAGCCAATGAGCATCCGAAGCAAGCACTGTTCGTGTCAGAAGGGATATCACAAGACCGGGGAGAGGCCCAACGGAGTCAACTACTGTGGCAAAGGGTCCCCGCCGAAGCACGGAGTGACCACGCGAAAGAAGGGAAAGTGATCGGGCATACGAGAGTCGTTATAAGACTCAGTGTGCATGGTATATGAACTGGAATCCACTACATAGTCTGATTGTGATCAATTGGACTCTGTTCTCAATGTATGTGATGACTGGGATCTGGATTGATCGGTATAATATCAGGCAGAGATTACAGAGGCATAGACAGTAAACGATATGATATATTGCTTATGATACTTATAATTACAGTTATATTTAAACCTAACCACCTTATACCCAATGAAAACAGCCACAGTGACACTATCATCCGCAATAGCCACACCATACCTAGCCTCAGGTCTAGTCTCATGCCTCGGTTTCACAGCGACAGGGATTGCCCCTGGGTCCACCGCAGCCGGGATGATGTCCGCCCAGGCTCTGTCCCTGGGAGGTGGGATTCCGTCGATGTCGGCCGGGGGAGGGATTGCCTGGCTGCAAAGCATCGGAGTGTTGGGTCTTGGCACTCCGCTGACGTGTGCATTGGTGTGTATTGGGTCTGGGATCGGGTTGGCGGTGGGGAAGATGCTGTGAGGGGATATAAAGGTTGTGTCAGACAACGGGCAATGATCCATAGGCCTCTGTTTCTGTCGGTGCAGTGGTGGAGGTGGAGACGTTGCTGAGATCATTCATATTGGCAGGGGCACATTGCATAGAGTTTGGTATTTAAGTTAGCAAAGTCAATTCTTGTCTGCCGATGTCTAAGTCAACTTTGACCCCTGAGGACCACATTACTCAATGGTGTACGAGACTCGAAATGGGAACTAAGACGGTTACGGTGCAAAACATCGTAGAGGCTCGCCTGGAACGTAGGCACATGCTTGACATTGACAACGTCAACACTGACGAGGGCAAGGCAATCCTGGAAGAGGCAATCAAACGGTCGTATATGGGGCTGTTGTACTCCATTCTCGGACTGTTTCCGCCTGCTGGCAATAACGATGTCAATTATGCGGACTTTACCAAGGTCAAGGCGGTTTACAACAATTTGGCACGGAAGCTACATCCCGACAAGAACCAGGGTGGTCCAGACAACACTGCAGAGTTCCAGCAAGTTCATCAGGCATACAATTTGCTGCAAGATGAATTGAACGGACATCTCGGCGCGGACAATGGTGGCGATGAGCTCAAACTCATTACCTGGACCTCGCATTGGCATTCTGCCAAGGATGACCCTTTGATTGCTGTCCCCAAAGTTCTCATTGAATCCAATGACAACATGGACTTGGAGTCTGGTGAGCCCATTGAAAGGCCACACAAACGCCCACGCATTGGTAGCGGATCATAAACAGTGAATTCTGTTTGTCAGTAAAACAATCATACAAATGAATTAAACGATTTCACGTTCAATTTGTGAGTGCTACAGTATTTAGGTCAGTAAGGTCAATTTATGTGCACCAGATGTCTGGTAAAGGTGCCATGAAGCGGCCTCGCCAGGACCCGATCAAGAATCCGCCATCGCAGGAAGAAGTCCGTCTCCAGTGCTTTCTCGATCTGTGCAGGCAGATGCGAGAGATTGCAATTGGTTTGCTGCTGGCAGTCACTGCTGCTGAGGAACGGGCGAAAGCTGCTGAGGAACGGGCGAAAGCTGCTGAGGAACGGGCAGAGGCTGCTGAGAAGCGGGTGGAGTCTTGTGAGAAACAGATTCGTGTGCAGGCTCGACACATCGAGAAACTCGATGACTATCTTCAAAAGCACTCGTGCAACGACTATCTCAACAAGACACCCTAAGTGCTTCTATTGACCAATTAAATACTCAAACAAACAATTGGCAGCCTCGTGTGTTTCAGTGTATTTTATTGGACAGAGAATCAAATCTCTATTGGGGATACCTCAGCTTCCTCATGACTGCCAAAGTATCAGTCAGAGCCTGCACCTGGGCCTCTAAAGCCCGTATCTTGGCCAAATTGTTCCGGTCTTGTTCCTGTAAGGTGCTGATCACCATTTTGTCAGACAGGGTGACAAGCTCGGCGGCAGAGATTTGCTGTTTGGCGTGCTCGAGTGCTTCCTCGGCTTGTACAGCACGTTTCTGCCATATCTTGCCAGAAAGTTCCCGCACCCTGTGCTCGGGCAGCCCATCGGTAGACATGCCCTTAGGCAGATCATTGGTAGACATGACCACAACAATCACTGCCTAATGTCTTAAATATGAAGGACGTACGGACAGGAAAAGTGGTAGCCTGTAGTAAAACATTTATACAAAGCATTTACTGTGTTGATGAAAAGTGATCATTCTCGACTCTTAGGGTCATAGGCAGAGGTGGCATATCTAAGCGTGCTTGTAGCAGGCACGGTATCAGTTGTTTCGAGAGCCATGTCAGTCATCTTGGTCGGCACCATTTCCGTCTCGACCGTCTTGCCCTCCAAACACACCTTCAAGACGAGAACCCCGTAGTGAAGAGGGGACGATGGGAGTGGGTTGTCTGGTGTAGGTGGAGAATTATTCTTTGAGGAGACGGAGTTTGTGTGTGCAGGTAGGCTGGGACCGGATAGCTCAGATAGCTGACGGGAGGGCCGGTTCTTTGGATTATACCCGATGCCGTAGTCGATCCGCGTCCGGGGCGGGTGAAGGGCCATCTGTAAGGCCATGTGTGGGGTGAAGGCCTGGACGGAGATGGCCAGGAGCAGGAGACTGGCTGGAATGTACGTGCTGAGGTTGAACATATGCTGAATGACGAATGATTCTTATATGCTACGGGAACATGTTAAGTCTATATAATCTATATAGCATAATGCATGTGTGTATGCAATGAGTGGGAATGAGGATATTTGTCGGTGTATGGGTGATAGCTGTCAGGACATAGCGTCTTACCCGATCTGTTATGTTTGTATTCGATCACCTTCGGGCCGTGAAATGTACGGATTGGTATTGTGTGGTCTGATTGTGGCCACCGCCGTGACTCAAGAGATGGCTATATTGATTGGGTTAGGCACCTGGATTTCTTTGGGTCTGTTTTGGTGGCTCATGACGGTATTGACACCTGCTCAAGAGGTAGCATTTCATAATATACTGCGATTCAATGAAGTATGAAAAGCATGATGGTGTGTCCTGATGTACACTATTAAAGAAAGTGTTGAGATATGAACAATGCAATGCGGTGTGGGGAAGGTGGTTAATAATCCATTTCTGATAGCAAATCCTTCTGTACAGACAGGTCTGGACTCCACATTTGCAGTGATTCAACATTATTTCCAGCAACATTCACGTCAGGTCAGTCAACTGGCAGCGAGTGTGAACGAACTAAAGCTGCAACTGGAAGATGAAGTAAACCTACTGGAGCAAAGAATGACCGGGAAACTACAGATTGAAGAAGCACATTATACGGCAATGATGGAGAATATAGGTAAGTTGAACAAGAGCATTGATAATTTGAAAAGAAAGCTGCAAAGGGAGAGAATGTGGAGGAAAAAAATGCAGGCAGACGGCGACGATACGTTGACTGATACGGATGCTTCTGATAGTGACTCTGATAGTAAAATGGCCGGCATGACGTACGGATGATTCTGATGATGAAACTGATACGGAGCCAGAGATTTAACACGAGTGACAGTCCCGCCAATGCTGCGTAACCACCAGGACAGACGTTGTGTGCTGTGGGTGATATTGTACTTTGTGCTGACAGGGTTGGCATGGAGACTGGATTGGGTGTTGAGTGTGGTCGTGCTGTGTTACTTTAGCTTTGCCGGAGCCTGTATCACGCATAACAGTATGCACTTGAGGACGTTTTATGGAGAGACGGAAGAGGTGCTGTGGAGATATGCCTTATCACTGACTTATGGCCACCCAGTGAGTACCTTTGTGCCAGGGCATAATTTGAGCCATCATAGGCATACACAGAGTAGAATGGATCCGATGAGGACGACAAAGGTGAGGTACAAGTGGAACTGGGTGAACTTGGTGATGTTCCAGCCGAGTGTTGCTTGGGACGTCTTTGTGATGGATGTGAGGTACATGGCGTTGAAGAAACACTGTGGAGATTCTTACTTTTGGAGCTGTGCACAAGAGTGGTTGGTGGTGGGACTGACGCAGTTGATTTTGGCATGTCTCAATGTCAGAAAGTTTGCGGTGTATGTGTATGTGCCTCACTTGTTTGCACAATGGGCCATTGTCAGTATGAACTTGCTGCAACACGACGGGTGCGAAACAGACGACGAGAAGGCAATCAATGGGAGTAGGAACTTCACTGGTTGGTGGTTAAACTGGCTGACGTTCAACAACGGGTATCACACCATCCATCATATGAATCCAACCCTGCATTGGAGCAAGCTGCCAAAGGCACATGAGTATTTGGTGAAAGGGAAAATACACCCGAATTTGGAGCAGGAGTGTATGACGACATATGCATACAGAGCATTTGTGTGTCCCGGGAAGAGGGTAGATTATTTGGGAGAGGCTGTGAAGTTGGGCCCAGTGGAGAAGGATGAAGATTGGACCGTGTTGCATGCCCCTGATGGTGTTAAGTTAGAAGAATACGACGTTGGTGTTATTGAGTTGGTGAAGGCGGTGGCGATGATGCCTATCAAGATACTGTGCCCGACGTATTCTCCGATTTTCAAGATTGACTGACCCATATGGCTCGTCACAATGACCTGAACAATAATAGTATTTAAGAAGAAACTTATTATCCCTGCCGCCACGGAGTGTCGCGACTACAATGCCAGTACCAAAAAAACCCAAGATGACATTGGCCTCGCGTTCCGGAGCAAACGCCAATGCCTTCCTCTCACCAACAACAAAATACGTCGAGGTGAAGACTCCTTCGAAGCAGCTTCGTCTAGTAGGGCAAGATCCTACTGAAAAGTGGATGCCAGGCACTGGTACAGGTTGCAAGACGGATGACTTGAATGCAGAGTGGGGCAGGCAGAGTGGCTGTACGTACCATGAGCTATGGCTGCTGAAGGAAGAAACATTCGACACTGCAAAGTGGCCGAAGTGGCGTGGACTACACCCCCACACAACTTATAACCAGGTTGCTAACTGGTTGAAATGTGTTGTGGATGAGTTCAAGTACCATCCACTGACCCTGCTGCTGTGCTTGAGGGTGATGCACAAGTTTTTCGACAAGAAAAGTGTCACTGCGAATCAAGCCCAACTCGTGGCCACCACAGCCCTATTGATTGCAAGCAAGGTGCATCAGATATTGCACAAAACTTTGGTGGATCATGCTGAAATATGCGAGAATGCCTACACCGAGAAAGAAATCAAAAGCATGGAGGTCCTCCTGCTGGATAGCATCCAGTATGACTTGTTCAAGCCAACGGCCTGGGATTTCATGCACTGGTACTATCACCGAGCTATGCGGCTGAAGCCCCAGCCTCAGCTTCCTGATGAGGCAGAAGTTCTTTTTCTGGTCGAGCTGGCAGTGATGCACCTGAAGATGTGGCAGTTCAAGCCGTCGATGTTGGTGGCAGTCTGCATTTTCATCGCACTGGATGGCGAAGTGCACTTGAGGTGGACGGGTCAACACTTCTTGCTCACTGGATATCACGTACTGGACTTGAAGCCGTGCACGGAGCAACTGAAACGTTTGCTGATGGAGGAGGAAAAGTTTCACCTCAGTGAGAGGCTCAAGCTGAAGGTGGACCGGAGGGATCAGGTCATTCGTGACCACCTGGACAAGAAACCGGCTGTGCTTGCCAAGTTTATGCCGGGGGTGTTGGTGGCACATGAGATCAAAGAGTGTCTGAATGCCGTGATTGATACATTAGAATCAAATGAGGCAGACATGCAACTTGATTAGAGAGGCCTTGATCGAATAAACATACAAACAAAAGACATCATTTGACTGGCACACAGTATATAGACAGGTAGGCAGATAATAGTAGAATGTGGACCGTGTATGACCACACACACCCCCAGAAACCCCTACAGTTGACATTCTACACATATCGCGAGGCCTCGTGGGTGGTAATGCACAACCTGCGCGAGTGCAAAGACGAAAGGGGACGGGGATTGATGTTTATGGAGTGTCAGAGCTGCAATCCGCGTGTCAGGCGAAATTGAGTCAATCCATAGAAGACAGCACAATTTTCATCATCTGTAGCCCCGATTTCTGCACCTGGGCTACTTTCTCATCTTTGGTTTGAACCAATTGGTTATATTGCTCCTGCAGAGAGGCCACCGAGGCCTTAAACTCCTCTTCGGCGGCAGAGACAATGGCTTCCTGCTCAGAGATGAGTGTAGACACCTCGGATTTGGACTTGGAGAGCAACTCATCAAGTTGTTCCAGCTCCTGTGTGGAGCACACGTCACGTCGATGCGGGCTACAACTCATCTTGATCGTCTTGGCGTGGGCTTGGATCGACACGAGGTCTCGGCCGCCCTTGTAGTCCGACAAGGCATTGACGTCTCCGTATTTGAGGGTCGGGTAGCCCTGTACACCGAGTTCCGCGCAGAGTCCCTTGCCCGTGTCCGAGGTACAGTCGACTTCGGTGACGAGGAGGGTGTCGGAGTCTTTATAGTCTTGGGTCAATGTCTCCCAGGCTGGCTTCACTGCCTTGCAATGGCCTGACAATGTACATATCAGTCATGTTACAGACGTGTATACAGGCATATGGAGTCGAGAAATATTACCACACCATGGCGCGAATAAAAGCATGAATACTGGGCGTTCAGCAGCTGTTTCGCGTAGAGTGTCCTTGGTGAGGGAGGCAGTCGTGAACACGAGCATGAGACTGAAAATGATCGTTGCAATTTTGGTGTACATTGACATGGGAGGCCACAGATCTTATGTATTGAAGAAGAAACGTAATCAAAAAATGACCACTTGTGTGCGCTCACTCAATTCAAGCAAGGCTTGTTGTTTGCGTGCTTGCCAGTAAGGAAAAGAGACATAGTTCCGATTGATCCAGGTAATGTAAGCAAGCAAATGCTCTGTTTCCATGCATCTAAACATGGAGGAAAGCATTGAGTCACCTATCAGTGACCTTCATATACGATGACAATGAGTCAAAAAAGTGAGAGTTAGTGAGCGATTCAGGCGCCAAGGCTGTTGACCGTTCGGCGTGTTGAGGGACCGGCATCCCCCCAGCCACTGGCCGCGACAGCCCTGCGGTTCTCTGCCATGACGGTCCTCCTGAGCTCGGCCGTACGGTGTTGTTCCTGTTCCCACTCCCTGCGAGATGCCAGCTCCGCGGCCTGAATCTGGAGAGAACTGGAGCCATACTGGTTGCTGCTCTTCCTGGCTGCAGCATAAAGGCCGGAGCCCTTGCTGGATTGAGCGGTCGGGGGTGAGGGAAAGAAAGGGGTCGGGGGTGAGGGAAAGAAAGGACAGGGAATGTGAACCCTTTTGCCCTGAACAGACCCCTCCCCAAGACCCCCCTCAAGACCCTCCTCAAAGTTCTCTGGCACATCCATGTCAATTGTGCCGACAACAGCAGCCACCAGCTTTGTCCGTGTCTTCTTAAGGATCTTGAAGGCCCGGGACGCGTTGTGCACCTTGAAGTAGTTCGGCTTGCACGACTGGCGAGTGCCCTCAACCGGGTTCCACTTGGGGCCGGCACTAACGAACTGCAACTTCTCTCCAAGTGCATCGGCTTTGAGAGATTGCTTCCGCTGATGCTCCTGGATCCCCCGTTCCTCGTCTGCCAGCAGCTGCCTGGCCAAGGCTTCATCCTCCTGGATCTGCTGCTGCTGCTTCTCCCGAGCCTGGCGTTTGCGTTCAGAACCATGACCGGAGAGCAGCACGTAGTCTTTCTGCATGCCTCGCGTGGACCGCATGATTGCTCGCCTGAAAGACCGAAATCACGTGTCAATTTGACGCAGAGAAGCCCCGTGCACCGCGCACAGAACTCTGCACTGCGGAGCGAACCCTGCATCGCGGAGAGAACCGGAGAGAACCGTGCACCGTGTGCGCACAGTGCAGAGAACCATGCTTTCTGCGCGCAGAACCGTGCACCACGAACGAACAGGCCGTCGGGCATCGGGTCGTTCACCGCGAACCCGGCCGTGCACTGTGCTTTGGTCTGTGCACCGCGCCCCGCCCTGGCATCCTCACCTCGTGTGCACTGGGACCGAAGCCGACGAAGCTCGCGTAGAGTGAGATTCGCGTCAAGGTGCTAGGAGTGGGAAAGTCAGCTTTACTATATCAAGATTTTTCTGGTACAAATGTACCTGAGCAATCACATCATCAGTGCCCGTGAATTGGTCAGCAATCACATCATCGGAAATAAACTTGGAAATTGGACGTGACTGGTAATAAACTGTAATAAACCTGCTTGGCACGGTCCGAGGGGGCTCAGGCCCACGAGAGAGTCACCTTGAAAGGCCCGACGGTCACGTGCAAGGGAAGTTGTGGTAAGTTTGCTACCTCTTCAGCAACCTCTGTCAATTCGTGGTCGGACAGAACTTGAGGCGGTGTGTCTTGGGGTGGATTGGCAAGGGCTGCAGCCTTAGCCTTGGCTCTGCGTTCTTTCTGCCTTTTCAAGATGGTTGCCTTGTTCTTTTGATAATACTGGCTGCGTTTGGCTCCTATTTCGGACCTATGCCGCTGATAATACTTGGCGTTGTGCATGTGTTCCTTTGCGGGGTCTCTCGGTCTGGCGGGCATTGATGAGGGGTAGCGTAGGTGCTCGTACGATGGGATTAGATTTTTTATATTTAAGGTTGTATATAGATGCGAGTGCGAGCAAAGTCTGTGAGAACTCGCCACCGGCAACTGAGCAAATGTCCTACAATCCTATCGATGAGGCCATGATCAAGGCCATGGAGATTGCACATCTGAACGATGATATCGATGATGCCCAGGCCCCACGTCTGCGGGGTCTGTACGCTGCGGGTATAAAGCCCCCACGGACCCTGCATGAGGAGCAGATGGATCAACAAATCAAGAGTTTGGCGTTTGCAATGGCTGAGCATTTGACCATGAAGGTGCAAGAAGTGGAAAATTACATCCGTGTTCAGAAAATGTCATCTCGCCCCGCCGATTCTCCTGCCGCCCGGGGCCCCCCCGTGGTGCCGGAGAATACTAGCCCAGCGACCCGAGCGGCCGCAGCGGCCGCTTCAGACGAAAAGTTGGCCATGGCGATGCAAGAAGTGGAGGACTTGGACTCTGCCATCAAAGCCTCCCTCCGGACTGCTGCACAGCCCGCCGATTCTCCTGTCGCCCGGGGCCCCCCTATGGTGCGGGAGAATGATAGCCCAGCGGCCAGAGCGGCCGCGGCTCGTGCTGAAGCCTTCAGGAACAGAGGCACGCAGAAAGGCAGGCAGTAGAATGCTCTGTCTTTGCAGTAAACACATATACAAACTTCATTTGTGAGATTTGGCTTTATTCACAGAACTGACGGTGTTAGATGCACATCAAAGCTCCCAGCGACAAGTAAACCCCCGATGAAATAACATCCCCCTGCCACAGACGGGGCAGGGGGGGTTTGGCCGAAGCTTCAAGTCTCTCTCCACAGAGGGCGGGTCACTGGATGGCATGGAGTCAGTCCCTTGTCATGGATGGTTTGCTTATATATCAAGTGTATCAGATTGAGCCCTGGCAAGAAAAATGTGAAATCGATATATAACACAATTACAGTATTGTACAATATGACAGTGAAAGATGAACTAGAGGAGAGTGCAACAGATTTGAAGAACAAACTTGAAGGTTTCTGTGAAGAATTCAAGAAGGAGTTTGAAGAAAAGATAAAGAAGATCGAAGAAGCACTCAAAAAAGTGACAGATGAAATCGGATCATAGTAAAAAACGAAAGTGATTCGTATCAGTATACGGGCATGGGTCTCTCAATGGACCTTTCCGAGACTGACTTCAAAGCCATGACTGCCGAGTACCTGTTGATCCTGGCCTCCAAATTCGTGGATGACGAGAACGTATACATGAAACACATACACAGGCAAGCCCAGCTACAGAATGCAGACGCCATGAAGCAGGTGGCGGTGCTGAAACACTTTGAGGAACTTGAAAGCAAGGTAGAGGTGATGATAGGTGATTTGGAGACCCTGGGCTACGAGAGGATTGTGAATGTGTGCAGGGCCATTCAGTCAATTCCAGCCTTGCCTTTTCCCATCACGCAACAGTGGAGCATCTGCTCGTTGACTGGAGTGAATACAAACAAGTCGGTGATATTGGAGTTCAACGGGCAACGGATGCATTTGGACGAGTTCTATGCCCCCTTTGCCAGCATGCTCTGGCTAGTGAGTCATATTCAAGACATGGAGTACAACCGGATGTCGGAGTTTCTGGCCAGGAGTGACCCCAACATGAGCATAAGTGAGACGATGCAGAAGTACAAAGAAGAACTGAGTGTGTGTGGTGAGGCGATCCAGAATCTTTATTACACGGCTTTCAAGACGGTTTTGGACGTGTTTGAGAGAACCAATGTAGAGATTCATGAGAAATCCCAGTTGCTAGTGTGTTCCCATGCCACTGATGCAAAGGACACGAAAGAGAACGAGAGCAAAGCACGTGAGCTATTCCGGCAGTACGAGGCCTCACAGAGGTTTGACGGCAAGTTGGGCTGGTAACTTGTGTGTGAGTGATTAAATTGTTCAGACACTCCTCTGTCCACATTGAAAGCAGGCAGAGCAATGGTGGCAACGTTCAAACTCGAGTTCAAAGTGGTTGTGGCCACAGCGGTGACAGATCGAACGGCCACGGCCGACCCATTGATCATCGTCGCCGGGAATCCACTCCGTAGTCCACTCGATGCCACAGGCCAAGCACAGTCCGTCGGGGTTATCGTCGGGACTGTCTGGCATGTCGCCCACGTCCATGAAAGAAATGGCTCTGCGCACAAGCATGCATTTGTTGCCTGCGGTATTGTCGATATGTTCATCGGCTAGGTCCGACAGCATGTCGATGTCACTCCAGGTGAGGCCGTAGAAGTTGGCGGCTTGAAGCAGAGAGTGTGGAATTGGAAATGGCATGTCGGCCTCGTACATCCAGGCATACTGTGCTTGCACGGGGAACTGCAGCGGCAGTGGGGTGACAAAGGCGGCATTCTCCCCGCTTTCGATCTCCATGGCAAACCAATGAGATAAGCAATAAACTTTTCCCGCCCAGCTGGACGGGCAATTTCCGCTCAAAGTTGCTACGTACCAGAATTTCAGACTATGAACCCAAAGCAGTCCTGAACCCAAAGAAGACTTGACTACCTGCCCGTCCCCATGGACGAGAAACCAAAGCCCGCTATGCGCACCCGGAACCCAAACAAAGACTACGGCAATGCTCCTAAGA
>PAAT01000087.1 GCA_002698965.1 Rhodopirellula sp.
GATGAAGACGTCGCTCGCTAAATCCGGTGGTTGGGCTCATTCAGTGGCTCTCTGGATTGGTACTGGTGGACCTATCAACTACCCAAGTCAGGGTTTAGGAGAACCGGGTTTTAATCAGATCAATGCGCTATACCCTGGCTGTACTCACTGGAGCAACTGGTCTACCTCCCAGGGATTCAAATCTCAGCATAAAGGTGGTGCTCAGTTTGTGCTGGTTGATGGTTCTGTGCAGTTCCTGAGTGAGACTATCGATTATATTACCTACAACCGACTTGGTGACCGTCGCGACGGTGGCCCTCTCGGGGAACAGTGGAAGAACAACTAAGTAGAATTGTTTGGAGGCTCAGTTTCTCTGAGCTAAGAAAAATAATCGTTCATAAGAAGGCGCGAAATTTAAATTTTCGCGCCTTCTTTTTTTAAACTTAACTCCAAGTGGTTCGTATTAATTATAGCGGTCATACAGATCCCCTATTGTTAAAAAGACCGAGTGGCTAATGGATGCCCCGTGTCATTTTTGAGTCTTCTGCTATTCTATAACTAAGGGCCTGTTTGCCTTTTCTCCACAGCTCTTTATCACCTTAAAATCAACGACCATGTCAAAAACGTCAGCTGACGATTATCACCTCGGTTTTGATCTTGGCGGCACTAAAATGCTGGCCGTCGTTTACGATGCGCAATTCGATCCCGTTGGCCGTAACCGCATGAAAACTCAGGCAAGTTCGGGCACAGAATCTGTTCTCACAAGACTGGTGGAGAATATCGATAAAGCCCTCACAGACGCCGAAATAGAATCCACTCAACTCAAATCCATCGGTATTGGAGTTCCTGGGGCCGTAAATATGCAATCCGGAGTAGTGCTCGGAGCGGTCAATTTAGGATGGCAAAACGTAGCCGTGGCTCAAATTCTTCAAGACAAATACAACTGTCCTGTCCAATTACTCAATGATGTCGATGCTGGCGTGTTTGGAGAAAGCCAGTTTGGAGCCGGCAAAGAAGCTAACAATGTTTTAGGGGTCTTCCCTGGCACAGGTATTGGAGGCGGAGCCGTACTCAACGGCCAGATTGTTACAGGCTCAAAACAAACTGCAATGGAAATCGGCCATATTCCCGTTGTTCCCAATGGGACACGCTGCGGTTGTGGTCTCAAAGGTTGTCTGGAAACCGTCGCCAGTCGTTTAGCGATCGCTGGATTAGCCGCTCAGGCAGCCTATCGCGGTTCAGCCCCTTATCTACTGGAACAAGTCGGTACTGACATCAGTTTGATGCGCAGTGGTGTGTTGGCAGCCTCGGTAGCCAACGGAGATACCGAAATTCAGGCCATCATCAAACGAGCCTGTAAATATCTAGGAAAAGCTATTGGAGCTATGGCCACAATCCTATCGCCGGATGTTGTGATTCTGGGAGGTGGATTGGCGGAAGCAATGCCAGAATTGTTCACTAAATACACTCGCAAAGCAGCTCGTAAAAACGTAGTCCCCATTCTTCGGGATACCTTTGAAATTAAAATTGCCGAACTTGGTGATGATGCCTCCGTGCTCGGTGCTGCTATCTGGGGCGCGCGTAGCAGCAAAGGCCATTACCAACCAACTCAGACTATTAACTAATGTCCGCGAAAGAAAATACAAGTCGCCAACGAACTGTTGCCGTGATCGATGTCGGTACGACATCGGTACGTATGGCTATTGCTGAGATTAGTCCGGCGGGAATCATTCAAATTCTCGAACATCTTTCCCAGGCAGTGAACCTGGGTAAGGATACTTTCACCCGAGGGCGTATCGATCGCGATACTATCGAGGAATGTGTTCAGGTTCTCAAAAGCTATCAACAGATCCTTGGCGAATACGGAATCCAATCCTCTGATGATCTTCGTGTTGTGGCCACCAGTGCCGTTCGCGAATCCACTAACCGACTGGCATTTCTCGATCGCATCTATATTGCCACTGGCATCGAAATCGACCCGATGGACGAGGCGGAAATCAGTCGAATCACCTACTTGGGGATTCAAGCTGAATTGGAACGTTTAGGAACCTCGACCGATACTGTCGTCTGCGAAGTTGGGGGTGGAAGTACCGAATTACTGCTGGTTAGAAACGGGCAGATACAGTTTTCCCACACTTACAACCTCGGCTCCCTCCGTCTTCGTAAAGCGGTTGACACCTACAATGCCCCGATCGTTCAAAGTCGACAACTGATGGAATCTCAGATTCGACGAACCATCGATATGTTCCATGAGCAGATGCCGGTAGGACAACAACGCAATCTTGTCGCTCTCGGCGGGGACATCCGATTCGCAGCCAGCCAACTACTCGACGACTGGAGTATTATCGAAGGCGGGGCGGTTTCGACAGATGCCCTTGAAGAATTCACCAACGATATCTTAAAAATGTCACTCGACAACATCGTGCGAAATTACGAACTGCGAGTGACTCATCAGGAAGCCGAGACTCTCGGTCCGGCCTTGCTTACCTATCTCTGTATCGCTAAGCACCTGGAAGTCCCTGAAATCCATATCTCAGGGATTAATCTCCGCGACGGCCTTTTGCAAGAGATGGCTTTAGAAGAAGCCTGGAGTAAGGAATTCCAAAATCAAATCATAGGCTCGGTTTTAGAACTGGGAAGACAATACGACTTTGATGAAGGCCACGCGCAACAGGTTGCCTTACTCGCGAGTCAGCTATTCCATCAGTTACAACAGCAACATGATTTGGAACCAAGGTTTGAGACCTTTTTACATGTAGCTGCATTGCTGCATGAGATTGGCCTTTTTGTCAGCAATCGAAGTTACCATAAACACACCATGTATCTGATCAATAACAGCGAGCTTTTTGGCCTTGGTAAAACGAACCTCTTACTCACAGCATTGGTAGCACGCTATCACCGACGTGCAACTCCCCAACCTAAACACGCTGGTTATGCCATGCTCGACCGAAATAACCGCGTCGCTGTATCAAAACTTGCCGCCATTTTAAGAATTGCTGTGGCATTGGATGCTTCACGCAATCAGAGCATACACACCGTGAGTTGCATACAGAAAGAGGAAACACTGATCCTCTCCACCCCGGATGCCGTAGATCTTTCTTTAGAACAACTAGCTTTGCAACAAAGCAGCGACCTGTTTGAAGATACCTTCGGCATGAAAATCCTACTTAGTAACACCATGCTTGACCCACGTGAAACCTTGTAAATATAAACCTTTATGACTGATCAAGAACCACTATTTTTCAATCGTGAACTCAGCTGGCTCGAATTCAATCAACGAGTTCTGGGAGAAGCTCTAGACCCCAATGTTCCTCTACTGGAACGCGTGAAGTTTCTGGCGATCACCTCCTCTAATCTGGATGAGTTTTATATGGTTCGTATTGGCGGGCTCAATATCATGGTCGCCAGCGGCAAACACACGCCTGATATTACGGGACGAAGTCCAGCTAAGCAGTTGGAAGAATTGAGTCTGCGTACGCACGAGATGATCGAACAGCAATACGAATGCTTTAACAAAATACTCGAGCCGGGATTGGCAGAAATTGGAATTCGCCGCTACACACAACTAGATCTCAATGAAACTCAACACAAAGTTCTCAGTGATCGTTTTGACCGCGAAGTCTACCCTGTTATTTCTCCACTCGGAATTCATCCAGACGGCAGTATGCCGTTGATCGGAAACCAGATCATTCATCTGGCCGTGAAAATCAAAGAAGACGATACTGAACGTCCTCACCGCATTGTCATCCTGCCACTTAGCTCGCCCGTACCACGTTTCTTCACACTGCAATCGGACGACCGCCATGCCTACATTCTCTCGGAAGACGTGGTCGGCCTATTTTGCGATCGCTACTTTCCGAATCAGGAAGTTCTGGAGTGCGTACCGTTTCGAATCACTCGAAATGCTGACCTGCGGGTAGAGGAAGAATTCTCCGCCGACCTGATGGAAGATATGTCAGCGTTGTTAGAGTCACGCAAAGACAGCGATTGTGTTCGCTTGGAAGTTGCCGCAAATTGTAGTGACCAATTACTAACGGAATTACAAACGCTGTTTAATGTCCCACAAGGATACACTTACATTTGCGATGGCCCACTGGATCTGAAAGCCTGGTTCCAAATTGCAGGACTAAGAGGTTTTGAACAGTATCAGGCCAAACCTTTGCCACCTACTAACTCACCACGCATTGACCTGTCGGAAGATATCTTTGACGAAATCTCCAAAAATGACATTATCCTTCACCATCCATTTGAAAGTTTTAAGCCGGTCATTAGGCTGATCGAATCAGCGGCTGACGATCCCAATGTGCTGGCAATCAAACAGACGCTTTACCGCACAAGCAGCGACAGTCCCGTCGTAGCCGCTTTGGTTCGTGCAGCCGAAAGTGGTAAAAGTGTTACGGTCATCATTGAATTGAAAGCTCGATTCGATGAAGCTCGAAATATTGTGGGGGCCAAAGCTTTGCAACAGGCTGGTGCTCATGTAATTTATGGCGTGAAAGGCCTCAAAACACATGCTAAGAGCCTTATTATCATTCGGCGGGAACCGCAAGGCATCTGCCGCTATATGCACTTTGGGACAGGCAATTACAACGAATCCACGGCCAAACTTTACACAGATTTCAGTCTGTTGACGTGTGATCATATTCTGGGAAACGACGCCACTTCCTTTTTCAATGCCGTGACAGGGTTCACTCAACCTAGCAGCCTGCAAAAGCTAGCCATGGCTCCACTGACACTCCGCAACCGTATCCTAGAACTGATACGTTTCGAGACGGAGCGAGCTAAGGCCGATAAGCCAGCCTGCATCACTGCCAAGATGAACTCGCTCGTCGACCCAACACTTATCAAAGAACTCTATAAAGCCTCGCAAGCCGGTGTGACCATTAATCTAAATATTCGTGGAATCTGTTGTTTACGACCAGGCGTGCCGGGTCTCAGTGAAAACATTCAAGTTGTAAGTATTGTCGATCGCTTTCTGGAACACAGTCGCATTATGCATTTTACCCATGGAGGAGAAGACATCGCTCTGATTTCAAGTGCTGACTGGATGCCTCGAAACCTTGATCGACGTGTCGAATTGCTCGTACCTATTGAGTCTTCCTCCTGCAAAAAGGCCATCATCCACGCCTTGGAAACATTTATTTCCGAAAACGTCAAAGGGCATGTCCTGCAGGCTGATGGAACTTATCAACGAGTTTCTACTAAAAGCGAAGGTGAAGAGATTCGCAGCCAACAGGTTTTATATCAACAGGCGGTCAAAGCCCAGCAACTTGCCAAGCAGTCCACTCCAACAACCTTTGAACCGCACAAGGCATAAGCCGGCAGGGGAGGGCACAGGTGAAACGACTATTCATTCTTCGCCATGCTAAATCCAGTTGGACCGACCCTGCACTCACCGATTTTGAGCGGCCCTTAAATAAACGAGGGCGACGAGCTGCACCAGTGATGGGAACCTGGTTCGCAAAGCATAATCTGCAACCCGATATTGTATTTTGTTCTCTGGCTGCCCGTGCTCAAGAAACATTCCAATTGGTCAGCGAAAGTGCCCTTTGGGATACGCAAGTCATCCACACGGAAGATCTCTATTTGGCACCTGCTCGCACTTACATCGAACAGCTTGCACAATTACCTGAGTCGATTGATTCAGCCATGGTGATTGGTCATAACCCGGGAATGGAAGAGCTCGTCTACGACCAGTGTGGGGAATTACATCCTATGCCAACTTGCGCACTAGCGGTGATCGAATTTAACATTCTATCCTGGGAGACATTGCTCTCCGGTGCCGTGACTGGCCAGCTTGAGCACCACATTCTGGTACGTGACTTAGAATAATTGCTGGTTCCTCTAAAACTCGAATCCCGTACCTGAAAATGCTAGAATACGCTCTTCGAGCTTAATCACTGGAGAGTATTTTATGACGCGCACCGCTATCTTCTTGTTGGTTTTGGGAAGTCTTCTGACGACTCCTATTCTGGCCCAGCCTCGCATTACCCCGGCAGGACAATTACCTCAGGATATCCGTCTCCAACCGCTTAAAGACCTGAACGGGTACTTCCCCATGTATACGGCCGACAATGAAAAAGACTGGGAGAAACGACGTAGCTATCTGCGACGGAAAATACTCGTTTCCATGGGGCTCTGGCCAATGCCCGAGAAGACGCCTTTAAATGCCGTGATTCACAGTCGTAAAGAAATGGATGGCTACTCCCTCGAAAAAGTCTACCTGGAAACCATGCCAGGTTACTACCTAACTGGTAGCCTATACCGTCCACTTAATCTCTCTCAACAGACAGGGAAAATCCCCGGTATCCTCAGCCCTCATGGACATTATCAGAAAGGGCGTTTTTACGATGCTCCTAAAACTAAACTAGAGCAACAATTGAAAAACGGAGCTGAAAAGTTCCGGGAAGGGGGACGCAACCCTATTCAGGCACGAAGTGTTCATTTGGCGCGGCTTGGTTGCACTGTTTTTACCTATGATATGGTCGGCTACGCAGACAACAATCAAATCAGCTTTGAGTTGGCGCATGGATTTGCTAAACAACGTCCACATATGAACCGGGAAGATCGCTGGGGGTTCTTTAGCCCTCAAGCAGAAAACAACCTGCAAAATATCATGGGGCTGCAAACCTGGAATTCGATCCGAGCTCTTGATTTTATCAGTACGCTTGATGAGGTCGATACGGACCGCTTAGCTATAACAGGCTCCAGCGGCGGAGGCACTCAGACATTTATAGTTTCCGCGATCGACCCTCGAATCAAAGTATCTATGCCAGCCGTTATGGTATCAACGGCAATGCAAGGTGGCTGTACTTGTGAAAATGCCTGCCTGTTACGCGTGGGTGCCGGTAACGTGGACTTTGCCGCAATGTTCGCTCCCAAACCGCTAGGGCTTACCGCTGCTGATGATTGGACTGTTGAAATAGAAACAAAAGGCTTTCCGGATCTCAAAGCACTCTACACACTGTTAGGAGAAGAAGACAATCTCCATCTGGAAGCACATTTACAATTTCCTCACAACTACAACTATGTCTGTCGTAAGGCGATGTACTCCTTTATGAATCAGCATTTGGGACTTGGATATTCCGACGTCCCACCGGAACGCGACTATCAATATCAGGGCAGTGAACAGCTTACCGTCTGGAATGACGCCCATCCGGCACCGGAAGGTGGAGAGGAATTCGAGGGGAAACTACTACAGTCCTGGAGTAACGACGCGCAGGCTAAGCTAGACGCCTTACTGACAAAGCAAGCCAAATCGCTGCGGGTCTTCAAGGAAGTCGTGGGAGGAGCTATCGATATTGTTATCGGGCAAGGACTCCCGAAAGCCACCCGCCTCGACTGGAATCAAACTTACAAACAAGCGAAGACCAACTTTCTAGAAATCGGGGGAACACTAACCAATCTAGATTCTGAGAGTGCCAACCCGGTGCTATTTTTGTATCCGGAAAATTGGAATCAAAAGGTCGTCATCTGGCTCACCGAAGATGGTAAAGACGGGCTTTATGAAGACGATAACACACTTGCCACCGGAGTAAAATCACTGATCGATAAGCAATACTGCGTGGTCGGAGTCGATTTACTATATCAAGGAGAATTCCTGGCCGACGGCAAACAGCCAAAGCAAACTCGCCGAGTGGACTCCAATACCCGTGAAGCAGCGGCCTATAGCTTTGGCTTCAATCACACGATGTTCGCTCGCCGCACACACGACATCCTGACAACAATCTCCTTTATTTTTCATCATGAGTCATTACCTGAGGAAATCTCATTAGTAGCTATGGACAGTACCGGTCCTCTGGCTATCGCGGCTCGAGCACAGGCTCGGACTGTCGTCACCAAACTCGCTGTCAACTCCAATGGCTTCCGCTTCGCAAAGGTGAACAATATTCACTCACCCTACTTCCTACCCGGCGGTGCCAAATACTTTGATCTGCCCGGGATGCTAGCAGTAGCGACCCCTAATCAAACTTGGTTGTCAGGAGAGAATGAAGTACCGCTAATCGTCGATAAAGCATATAAAGTTGCGAGAGCAAAAGATCAGTTAAAAACCAATCACGACGGCAGTATAGACGCAATGCTGGATTTTTTGCGGACAGATCCCAAATAGACTATGCAAGAATAATTCAGCCCGAAACATTGGTCCGTAATGGGATGGACCAAAAAAATACAGTCACAGCACTTTTTATTTACACTTCGTGCTCAGGCGTCAGTCGGTTCCAACCACACATCGGAAGATCACCGAATTCAAGCTCCAGCTTTTGTAACTCGTCAGAAAGTGAAAAACTAAAATCAAAGTATTCTTCGAGTCCCACAGTAATACGGCCCAAACCGTGCTCTTCTAACAGGACGACGCGAAGTTCTACATTGTCCATCGTGACTCTCCTTCTGCATGGATGACGTCAAGGAAATCCCAACCTGGTAAGATTTGATGCCATCAGCCTCTCTATCTATTATTTCCAACGGCATAATTCGACGACTAGTTAAGTGAGAATTTAAATTCTTTCAAATGCATGCTCCTCGAGGGTAAAATGGGGCATTTAGCCACATTAGGGGCAAGAATTAAATCATCTATAAGAGTGGACAATTGGATTGGACTTGCCACTTATTTACAGGTTTCCTATACTTCTGAGGCTAAACCTACTGTTAATCCTTTTGTGTGTGACAAGGATCTTGAATATGCAAATCAACGGAATCAATGGAGCTCAACCGGTCAACCCAACGAATCAGGTTGAGTCAGCTAAAGCCACACAAGCAGCTTCCATTACCAATCCTACCGATCAGGTCGATATTTCCACAGAAGCGGAATTGAATAGTCAGACGGTGGAGTTGGTCAATCAGCTAGAGATTCAGGATTTGCCGGAGATTCGTACTGACCGCGTAGCTCAGATTCGAGAGGCCATCGAGGCCGGTACCTACGAAACTCAGGAGAAACTGGACATTGCCATCGATCGTCTACTCGATGAAATTGGCTAAAAGAGCTATAC
>PAAT01000088.1 GCA_002698965.1 Rhodopirellula sp.
CCCCCCGTCTGGTCCCGTGTATCCCTGGTTGCATTTGCAGTCCGTGAATTGGGTGGATTCAGAGTCAGAATGAGAGTTAGGAGGACATGCTGACACGGATGAGCCAAAGCCGTGATATCCAGCGTCTGCCAAGCAGTCATCAATGGAATCACTAGCAGGCAATGAATGGGTGTTGTTTGGGCATTCAGAACAAGAAGCCTCACCAACACTGTCTTTGTAATGATTGGCATCACATTCTGTGCATAAACCTCCGTTCTGCCCATGATACCCAACATCACACTGACAGGCGGTGCTGTTTGTACTGCCTGCTAAGGAAACGGCATTGAGATTACACACAGAACAACCTGCAGGGCCGGTTTCGTCTTTGTAGGTGTTTTCAGCACATGGTGCACAGGGGTCCCCTGTGTGTCCCAAATCACACACGCACTCTGCACCAGGGTTGCCAGTGTACCCACTCACTGTGCATTCACATTGCGAGGACGCTGTAGACCCGGCAGGACTGGTGGCCCCTGTGTTACATCCTGTACAGGCCTGATTGCCAGTGCTTGACTTGTAGAAATTTTCATCACATGGGACACACGTGTCACCACCCGACCTTGTATGCCCAATTTGACACACACAGTCGGCCAATTCAAACGCACCCGCTGCCACTGTGGTGCTGTGATCTGGACATTGGAGGCAACTCTGTTGGTTGGCATAGGTTTCCCTGTAAAAACCTTCATTACAGGCTTCGCAAGCAGCCGTGGCTGAGCCAGTGGGGTCGTTGAAATAGCCTGGAATACACAGGCAGAGGTCCGCAGTGCCAGACGCGGTGGACTCTGTGCTGCTGCTGGGGCGGCAGTTTTGGCAGGCCAGGTCGTTGTTGACGTGGTCCTCAAAGGTGCCTGTGGGGCAGACTACACAGTCCGTGGCGTCTGCTGTCAGACGATAGTGGCCGACGTTGCAGTAGCATTTAGTGTGGTCGGAACTGGGTGTTGTCCATTCATTTCCGACGGTGTTGCAGAATATACAGTCGGCTGATCCCACAGAGGCCTTATACTTGCCGTCCGCACAGGCATCACAGGTGTCCGACGTGCTGGTGATGGTCCCCGTGAAGCCGGGCTCACACTCACAATCTGTCACGGAGGTTGTACCCAGGGAGGACGTGCTGCCACTGGGACAAGATGTACACGTTTCAGCGTCCTCATACGTCCCCCCAGGACACCCACAGTCCTCCACACTCTGGCTCAACGCGGGGGACGTTTGGCCGGTGGGGCAGGTGAGGCAGGTGTCGTGGGTGGTGGTGGTCACGTATGAGCCGCCTAAACTGGTCTGTCGGAAGGCATACAAAGGGGAATAGTCGGCCTGTAATAAGTCTTGAGCAGCAATTTTTAAGTTGCTTGGTCGGTTGAATGTAGGATCTGATCCATCAGTGCCACTTGTTGTTGGCCACGATGAAGAAGGACTGTCACCGGCACCTGCAAACAAGTTGATGTTGGACACATCGTTCAAATCCAGCGTGTAGATGGACTGTTTAGTGCCCATGTAAAGCAAATCATTTCCATGTATATTCATTGATATAATTCCTCCCAGTGAGGTCAAATCTACAACTTCAGAAGTGACATCGGTGGTGCGGTCAATTTTGTATATTTTTTTGGTTGAATATACGTGGTAATAGATAGAATTGAAGTCTTCTGACAGGGATAAAGAGGCAGATGATAAATAATTATAATCATTACTGCTCCATAGGTTTTGTTCATACGTTTTGACAAGTGTATACGTCGTTAAATCTATCTCAATGAATTTGTTTTGGTAAACACCATTGTAATTGCCCTGCACGTACACAAGACGGTTATCATTGGTGACAACACATCCACCCATGTATAAGGGCTGTTCAGGATAATCATCATTAATTTGGTCAGTTTGGGTGACGACACGTGTCAGTGTGACGGTCAAGCCATTGACATCTCCTTTGTAAATACATACTTGATTTACCCCCGTGCCACCAGATTCCGTCCAACAGTTGGTAATCATAATGTAAAAACTTGAATCTTTGCCACACATGAGACCTGAAGATGGTTCGAACACTTGGAACGCATAATTTAACAGATTCCATTCCGAAGGATTTGCAGTCGTCATAGGCTGATAAGTCTTGGCTTGGATGTCATACCAAAAAAAGTCTCCGATGTAATCACCATCGTGGTCATCCCATATTACGGCATGAGTTCCACCATTCATAACGGCAATTCGCTTGTAATAGTTTGAGAAACCACTGATGGTGGTTGTATACCCCTCCGGATCGTTTGGCACAGTGTTTGTCACCTCCGCCGTCCCCGCATACCCCCCCGCGTCACACGCATAGAAGCATTGATTGGCGTTGGTTGACAGTGCAGGGGACGTGTAAAGGGCGGGGCAGGTGAGGCAGGTGTCGTGAGGGGTGGTGACAGTGGTGGTAATGGTGCCGGCCATACTTACTCGTCTCAAACGTTTGTTACCACTATCCCATACTAAAATGAAATGACTGCCAATGCCAACAGATTCCACCTGGTTGAATTGCACCGTTCCCGGAGAGTCAGCATATCCGGCAGAACTGTAGCCAGCCAGTTCACTCACTGTCCATGGCGTTGTAGTCATGTCCACTTTGATGACCCCATGCCAGCTCGATTGCCATAAGTAAGGAATCATGATTAATGTGTCGTCATCAAAGGCTTCAATGCCATACCAACCCGGAGAGTACGATGACAAATCCAAATGTGTATGCCATGTATCAGTCGAGGGCACGTATTCATATATTTTGCCGACAGAAGAGTCGACAGACAAATGAAAAATCAAGCGGCCGTTGGGTGTTACTGTCAACCACCACCAATTTGTACCAGCAGAAGGTTTGGCAGTACCTTGAACAGTATTGACCGTGCCAGTGAGACTGATGGTTTGATACAAATTGGTATCGCCACTATTGTACGGTACGACAAGATATCCGTCTGGATGATATTCCAAGTTTTTCACTGAAGTAGCTAGTCCAGTTGCAAGCGTTGTGACCACGCCATTTTCTTCTACAGTCCAATCCTCGACAGTCATTTTACGAATTCTCTTATCATTTCTTTCCAATACATAGACCGTAGTGTCGTCTGGTGAAATAGCTATGTCAACTGGGTCAGTAAATTTAGCACTGGTACCCGTGCCGTCAACATTGCCTGCGGAGCCACACTGGCCTGCTAATGTTGACACAGTACTTGTCGGTAGGTGAATCTTGCGAATACAGTGATCGTCAAAATCTGCCAAGACAGCATATTGTTCATCAGACGTCAGATGAATACCATTAATCAAATAGAAAGAAGCTGCAGTACCCACCCCGTTGTTTCTGCCACTTGACCCAGTGCCTGCAATCGTTGTTGTATATCCCTCTGGAAATTCTGTAGATTCATAGGGCACTGTTTGTGAAGTTGTAACATCCACAGTCCCCGCATACCCCCCCGCCGGGCAGTCATAGAAACACTGGTCGGGCGACGTGCTTTTTGCAGGGGACGTGTAGTTGGGGGGGCAGCTTGCACACGTGGCATTTGCGGTTACTTGCAGTTCTTGCGTGGTGATGAACCCGCCCAAACTGACACGGATTGCTACTTGTGGTGAGCCCCCACCGACTTTGAATCCTATCACATGTGTACCATCAGGCGCAACAGCCCAATCGAGATATGTGTTAATACCAGTTGTAAAAAGAGCTAGGACTTGGCCGTTTTGAACAATTTGCACGGAACCACTTCCCGCATTCCCAACCCAATAATTGTCACTAATAGGTGCCCAATCGTGAACATTGTTTGACATTGCTGAAAAAACACCAGAATATGATTGCGAATTAGAAAATGTTGTGGTTTCTGGAAAAATTTCGCGGAAGTAATAAGTGGAATAACTTTGATATCTCAACCACAAACGACCATTGAGACTCATTCGTGGGGCAAAATGAGCCGAATTACAGCCGTAGACTGAGGGAAAGGTTGAAACTGTGCTGCCACCTGATACGTATGGCTCGTTCAAAGGATTGACAAATGTAATCTTTTGGAGGACACAGTATGTGTGAGCCCATACCACAGTATGTGCATCATAATATGCTATGTCAGCATAGTTATTGAACAGATCACCATTGTAAACATGAACATATGATTCTGAACTGAGAGAGGCTTGGTAAATTCCATCGTTACGGTTAAAAATAAGCAAAAGATCTTCTGTCACGGCATGTAACCTACAAAGGTGGTCGTTATAACACATGTTCAACCATGACAAAGTTTCGAAATTGCCATCATAATCCACCTTCACCATGTGATTCCTTTTTTCATGATGAATAATGACGTCATTGGTGCCAGGAACGATGGTGCCAATGCCAGCCTCATCTTCACCGGAATTGGAATACCAATCAGTTTTGGTGCCCAACACTTCCGGGTTAGGGATCTGCACGTCGACCATACCCAGTACTTCTGGCACTGTATACTGTCCCGCACCACATTCATAAAAGCAGATATCAGGCCCCCCTGTGTTGGCGTCCGATGCCAACGACGTGTAGCCGGGGTCGCAGGAGGTGCAGGGGCCGGTGTAGGTGGTGACGCTGGCGCCCGTGGTGACTTTGCGAACAACGTGATTGTTATGATCTGTTACCAACAAAAATGTGTCGTCGGGTGATATATCAAGACCATATTGGGAATGGAATGCAGCATCAGTGCCTGTTCCATCCGTTGCTCCGGTGCTGCCTGTTCCGGCTAACACAGAAGCTGTGGGTGGGTCAGTAGTCAAATCCAGTTTTTGTACACTGTGAGTGTTGTATGAGGTAGTGTATATTGTATTTTGATCTGATGACAACACCAGCCAACTTCTACCACCTGCACGTGCATCAATTGTATTGCTGCTGCCTCCATCTCGAGTGATGGCGTAGATTGTGTAGTCATTCGGATTTGTGTAATATATTTTTGTGTCATCTTCAGAGATTGTCAACCCAAATCTACCAACCTCACCAGAATAAGTTTTGGCAATAGAGCCTGGGTTAGAAATTTGTACCTCATGAATGGTGGAACCGTCACCATAAATCAAGTAGCCATCCTGAGACACTTTGCAACTGTAAGTATATCCCGAAGGCAATGTGAAAAATGTAGTCACCTCCTTGGTTGCAATGTCGATTTTTCTGAACTTTTGATTATCACCAACATACACCACATTGGCATCGTTGGGATCAAGACAAACTGCCAAAACATTCCAAAACCCAGCACTACTTCCAATTCCATCACTGCTGCCTTGAGTACTGGAACCTGCCAATGGTTCCACAGTGTTTGCAATCAAATCTAGCAAATACAATTGATACTTTTGAACACTCAGCACAGCTTTGATTCCTCCTGGCAAAATAGCAATGGAAGTTGGATCATGAAAACGCGCATCCGCAGCCGCCGTGACCCCAGTGGTGGTGCCAGACCCAGCCCCCAATGTCCCAAAGGCCGTCGTCACCACTCCGGGCGTTCCTGGTACCTGCATTGCCGCCCGATAATACCCCCCCACACACGTGCAGGTGGTCACATTGCCGCCGACGGAGACGGAGCCGGGGTCGCAGGCCTGGCATGACTGGGTGCCTGAATTTGCACCGGTGGTGACTTTGCGGATGACGTGATTACTTCGGTCTGTAATCAGCAAATAAGTGTCGTCATCAGCAACAGCAACATGATATGGATTATTGAAAAGAGCTTCACTTCCTATACCATCTTGGGCTCCAGCAGTTGTGGTTGGTATTTGTGTGATAGTTGTTGATCCAGCCAATTCAACCAGACTTTTATGAGCAATGTTAACTTTTCGCACTGCGTGACTTGCTGTCAGATACACAAACAAACCATCATTGGAAATGATTAATCGTTGTCCCGTAGACGGACCACTAACAATCAATTCTGGATTTGCATAAGCACGCGAAATTTTGTAAAGATTGTGATTGTCTTTGTCCAAATAAAAAACAAAAGCATCATCAGGAGTAATTTTGAAGGATTTTGTGGGTGCTGTATAAGTCTTTGTGATTGAGGTTGGATTGCCAATTTCAACTTCGTGAATGCCATAATTATCTGCGTAAATCAAAAATCCATCAGAAGAAACAGCACAGTCATATGCATAACTATTACTATCAAAATTGGTCGTAGTGAAAAGTGTTGTGACAGTAGCCGACTGAATATTCACTTTTCGAAATTTTCCGTTGGGATATCCATCAGCAACATAAATGTCATCTCCTGTCAAGTCTGAACACAATGCTTGTATGGAACTAAATTTTGCTTCACTTCCAATTCCATCACTGTAACCTTGAGTGCTTGAACCAGCCAAAGGTTCCACAGTATTGTCCATCAGATTCAGCAAATACAATTGGTAGTATTGAACACCCACCACAGCTTTAGTCCCCCCTGGTAGAATCGCAATAGCCTGTGGATAATTGAAACGCGCATCTGCAGCCGCCGTGACCCCAGTGGTGGTGCCAGAACCAGCCCCCAGTGTGCCAAAGGCTGTTGTGACGACACCTGGTGTGATCACCTCCGTATGCACATACATATCCGCCGCACACTCCCACTGGCACGCAGCCGGCCCGAGGCCGGCATCGGCCGCCAACGACGTCCGGTTCTCGCCGCAGGAGGTGCAGGGGCCGGTGTAGGTATACAATGGTACTCCCGTGGTAATGGAATTGATTTCCCAATTTGAACCCCCACAAGAACTTATGCTATACAAATATTGCTCATCTTCACTCAAAGCCAACGTCCAAGCAGAAGGAACATCTGTCACCCAGTTCAAATCCACTCCCGTGGCTGAGCTTGAACTTGCCGAAGCCAGGTCCACTTTGCCAATTTTACTGGTACAACCTGAATCCCATCCAACATAAGCCGTGGTTTGATCTGATGACACAACTAAAGACCTGATTTGACCCACAGTCAGAGAATTCGTGACGACGGTGGTATCATAAAAATCTCCATTTGAATCTGCCACAGCTTTTTGCAAATTTTGGCCTCGACCCAAATACATGGTTGTTGAATCAGGCGACAAATAGAACCCTCTAACATCATACGCAATGACAGTGTCACTGTGAACCCAGTTTGCATAATCTGCATATTCTCCGGCGCCTGCATACGTAGATGATGTATACTGATGTACATAACTAACGCGTGTGATCCACAATTTTCCTGCTTCTCTCATTGCACAAGCTCCAGCATTATTAAAAGTGTCAAAATAAATCAGACTACCAGAACTGTCATGCAGATAATTTATCATTGTTTTGCTTGCAATATCAATATAATTGATTACTCGACCAAAGCTGGTCATTCCAACAAAAAGTTTGGTTTCATCATGGTTCAAACACATGAAATTGATATTTTGAAACCGACACGATGTTCCTGAACACCCAGGTTCTGAAGCAGATGCTGTAGATGCCGAACCCATAACCCAAGAAGTATCTTGTGTGCCAGTTGCTAAATCCAGCATTTTGATTGTGTTTCCAGTATCTTGGCCAGTAATCAGAGCTTTGCCAAGATAAGGTCCTGTAGTAAACACAGCTATGTGCGCTCTGTCACCAGCTACATTACTAAGTCCAGTGGATGTAAATTCTGTTTTGACACCTTCTGTCAACGATGTAGGTGCCAAAGCCCGATAATACCCCCCCACACACGTGCAGCTCGTCGCATCCCCGCCTGGGGACTCGCTACCGGGTTCGCAGGCCTGGCATAATTCGTAACTGTCAACAATGTCAAAGCCCGTGCTGATCACATGCAGCTGGTACACACCGTCATGCCATCCTGATGGCCACATGAGACGTGTGCCGTCGGGACTGAGAATTATACCAGCAAACCAAGACGGGTTGGTCTGGCCGGCAATGATTTCTATGGGAGTACCATCTTCAATCTTGATCTTCCACACACTGGAGGGGTCTCTTGTTCGACTTAGATATGCATATTCTCCTTTGGCATCAACTGCCACATCTTTTCCATCACTTAAACTGCTCAGTAGCACTTTGGATAATGTGTCGCCTCGTGTGATTTTCCATTGGACTTGTGAGTAAGCCGTGTCTACTGTGGTGGCAATGATGTAGGAACCATCCGGTGTGACGTCAAGACCAACATCGTCACTTCCATCAGTACTCACACAAATTTCCGTGCCGGTGCCATCGACAGGTTGTTCGCAAATCCCATACGTGCCACTATACTGGTCGCCATTGAACTGTTGGGTATACACCACTGTGCTGCCATCTGCCGTAAAGACACAATCATCAACAGAGTTTGAGCTTGGCACCGTTGCCAGAGTGGTGCATGATTGCTGTTCAACGTTTAGTACACAATATTTGTATTGCGGGTACACATCCGACAGTCCAACCAAAAAAATATTTGCATCGGTAGGAGAGCCACAAAATGCGTATACGTACTTTCCATTGAATGAGTAAAAGTCATAAATTTGATCATCTTGAAAGTTATATCTCAGAATTTTGTCGGACTTAGCATAATAATAGTTGTTATTGTCACCACCAGCAAATGTTATGTGGCGATCCCCACCTCGGGTAAGCTCAATGTCGGAATTTCTGGTACCTTCGGGACCAAGTGGGTTTGGGGTCACGGTGGTCAGTGTTGCGACATGGAAATTGTCCACACAATTCCACTGACACGCAGCATATCCTGTCACTGCACCGTTTGTTTCAGCCGATGACGTTTGATTTACGCCACACAAAACACAGTCACCAGTGTCAGGATCATGATAATATCCTTCCACACACGTGCATCTGCTGAGGTCCCCACCAGGGGACTCAGAGCCCAATGCACAGGGCACACACTCTCCAGACTCAGCCCGGTAGTGCCCTTGCACACAGGAGCAGCTAGTGACATCACCACCAACAGACATTGAATTGGGAGGACAAGCCAGGCAAGCGTCAAAGATGACAGTTTGTAACATATTTGCACCCAAACTGACCTTGCGGATACGTCTGTCATAAGGCCACATTTCTGTGCAGCCGTCAACATCAGATCTGTAGCCCATATCCTGAACGTACAAATTGGATCCATCGGGTGTAATGGCCAAGGCATCTGGATAACTGAATTGAGCAGACGTACCATCGCCGTCATTGAGACCACCCCAGCAATTGTAGGTTCCTGCTGTCCATTCGTTCATGTAATGCGAAACACATCCACAATTGCCTGCCAAAATGGTGGCCGCACCGGTGGCAATGTCAATCTTCCACAAATAAGCTCTATTTTCGATGATCAAAGCATGCACGCCATCTGCCTCCACTACCACGTCAATAGGCACAGCAATGTCTGCATCTGCGCCTGTGCCTTCTGGTCCAACATAGCCAGCAGCGGCTCGGCCCGAATTGACGCCAGAACCAGCCAGAAAAGCACTGCTCATAGTTGCACCTCGTGTGATTTTGTATACTTTGTTCAAATCGGTCTTGATCGCAATAATGTATTGATCATCTGGTGTAATGGCAAGGGTTTCAAAATATTCCGCGTAATACCCAACAGAAATACACTGTGGGGTGCCGCCGTGGGCATTAACACCACTGATGTCCACTTCACACACTGAATTGCCATTTGGGCCAATGTACACAAGTGTGTTGCCATCTGACGTGAATTTGCTACCGCCTTTGTAAGCAAGACTTGTGCCAGAAGGACCGCTGATTCCAGAGCCACAATCCGGTGTTTTGGCCACAATGTCAAAGATACAATAGTGACCTTCGTCAGTTTTTATGGCGATGACAGAGTTTGTCGGCGATCCATCCAATGACCGGATCCTGCTAAAGGCCGTAAATTGATGCACCAATTCCACATTGCCAGTATTGACATTCACGCGAAATATGGCATTATAATTTGTGTTCAGTGTGTAATACAGCCACACATTGTCATTTCCGACAAAAGTCAACGTCTTACTTGGCACGTTTCCACCTAATTCAGTTGGATACCCCCAGCTTGGGCTGGTGACTCGTCCCCGTGGCTCTGGATTAGGAGTGGAAACAACAAGACTGTCTTGGCCGACAGATGTATTCACTGCACACACCCACTGGCATGCAGCTGGTCCGAGGCCTGCATCTGACGGTACAGAAGTCCGGTTCTCACCGCAGGAGGTGCAGGTGCCGGTGTAGGTGGTGACGCTGTAGGGACCCAGGCTAATTTTTCGAACACTGTGACCTTCGCTCATAGCAGCCAACAAGTACAACCCGTCAGGTGTAATATCCATTCCTGTAACATAGTTGAAAGTGGCACTGCTGCCACTGCCATCAGTGTTTCCTGTTGATGTGGAACCCACCGGCCCAGCCAATGTTTCGACGACCCCAGTGGCCAACACAATAGAACGCACGGAATTTCGAGTTGACACATAGACCATGATTCCATCTTTATCCACTGCCACGCCAATTGGGTAATAAAACGAAGCACCGTCTCCAGTTCCATCTGTGTTGGCATTGGTTCCTGATCCGGCCAGTAAAGTACGAACTTCTGATTGACGGTTGATTGTATACACATTTCTATCATCATCGTTTGCAAACACAATGGTTTTGTCATCAGGTGTGAGAGCCAATTTTTCAGCATTATGCGGAGAATTTGGGTAAGTTTTTGAAATTGTAGTACCTGTCATTGGCACTTCGTGAATGTCACCGATGTGATCGGAGAAGATGAGAACACCATCGTTGGTGATATCACAATCTCTTCCATGATTTGAAGTGGACATAAAAGTCGTGACCACACCCGTGTTAACATTCACGGTTCGTATTTTCTTGTTAGCACCATCTATAACGTAGACCATGTTATCATTCAAGGGATCAACACATAAGCCAAGAGGCATCCAAAACTGAGCACTTGTTCCTGTACCGTCAGCATATCCATAGCTGCTTCCTGCCAATGTAGATACTGAATTGGACGTCAAATCCCACAATCTCAAACGATGGTTGTTCTTATCGGCCAAAACTGCCTTTGATCCACCAGAAACAATTGTCACGTCTTCTAAATTTGCAAACTCTGCACTGGCACCAACACCATTGTTGGAGCCATATGAGCCGCTGCCAACAGGTGTGGTTGTCAGCCCCTTTGCGTCGGAATTGGGTGTTGTTTCCGTCACCGCCGCCCGATAATAATCAGGCACACACGTGCAACTGGTCGCATTCCCGCCGGGTGACTCGCTGCCGGGTTTGCAGGGCAAACAGGCGTCGAAGGTGGTGGTGGTGGTGATGTCACCCAAGATTACATACCAAGGTGAATTTGCTTCGATATACATGGTACTGTCATCAGGTGTGATAGCAACGCCATAGGTCCCACCGACTGCATACCCCCCAGAAAACGTGCTTGTTGCAAATTGTGTCCAAGCAACGTTGCCACCGGGGTCACTCAAATCAACTTTCCATATTTTTGCTGCGTGTTCCACCACCCACACATACCCATCGGCATCCACGGCCACACCTCTGGGCGTGAATGGGCTGCCCACAGTAGCCGTATCAACAATGTCCACGGCTGTCATGGTGGCTCCTCGTGTAATTTTGAGAACACGTGGATCCGAAGCCTGATTTGATGCTATGATATACTGTCCGTCTCGTGTGAAGGCCATACCGCCATTGTCACCGGCCCAATTTCCAGATATTGAATAACAATTTTCAGCATCAAAAGATATAGAGTTTTCACATATGGAAGCACTAGAACCACTATGCTTGACTTTATATGCAATGGCTGTACCATCCGGCGACATGGCAACCGACCCAGAACCTGGATTGTAAGACAGTGATTTTGTAAATACACACGTATCTGCATCAAGATCATACACGCAAATTTTGCTGGGACTGCGGGAGGCCACCATAATGAGGTTGGCATGGGCAGGAGACCCGGCCAAAGCATCTACCCAATAATTTCCTTCCGTGGTGAATACAGTATGTTCATTTCCAGTTGAAATTTGTGTTTTCACCACAACACCATTATTGCGGTGATAAATGAAGTCACTGTCGGTTCCCACAAACGCCAATGCACCAGCTAATGATAATGTACTTGATCCAACCGTTCCTGGCACTCCCAACGGATTGGCCGTCACCTCCGTCACACTATCTGTGCCCACGTACATATCCGCCGCACAGTCCCACTGGCACGCGGCCGGTCCAAGGCCTGCATCGGCGGCCAACGACGTCCGGTTTACTCCACAGGACGTGCAGGGGCCGGTGTAGGTGGTGACGCTAAGAGGGCCCAGGCTAATTTTGCTGATGTAATGATAAGCCCCCATGGATGCATATAAGTTCAATCCATCCAAATCAACTGCAAGACCTTTGGGTTGCGTGTTGAGTCCAGTCACCAAACTACTCATAACACCGGTTTCCAGATTATACTTGCGAATACTGGAACTGGCAGCTGTGCTAGTGATGTACACGGTTTTACCGTCTTTGGACAGAGCAACACCTTGAGCCGAATTGATGTCGTCGTCACCAGTGGCTCCTTCATCGGGGTTACCATTATGTAACAGTGTGTGTACTGCTGTACCATGACGATTCACACTGTACAGCAAATCTCTATTGTATTCAGTGTATATGATTGTGCTTTCATCCAATGTCATCGTTAATGAATTAATGCTTGGACTACTAGCTACACTATCATACGTCTTTGTGACAGTGCCATCTGAAGTTGAAATTTCAAGGATTTTTTGTGAAGCAGCAACAATCACAGATGAATCATCTGCAGTGACCACACAATCATTTGGTGATGACGGCAATACCCCAGTCAAGGTGCTGACAGTTGGTGAAGATGGGTTGCTCATGTCCATTTTACGAATTTTGGCATTACCCCAATCGGCCACGTACACAAAAGAACCGTCTGAATTGCTGCAAATCCCTCTTGGATTACTAAATTGGGCACTCACCCCATTTCCATCAGTTGAACCAGAATTTGGACTTGAACTGCCCGCCAACACGTATACACTGTCTGTTGTCAATGAAATAGCACGAATTTGATGATTATACATATCTGCAACCAACATCAAGTCCCCAGCAGGCATCACAGCTACATCAAAGGGAAAGTTAAAGTTCACTGATGTACCACTGGGTGTTTGGTAAGTACTACCACCAAAACCAGCAGTTTGAACAGACCCAGCAAAGACACTTGTTGTACCCTCTGCCACAGGATTGGGTGTTACCACCACCTGTTCCGCCCGATAATACCCCCCCACACAACTGCAGCTGGTCACATTGCCGCCGGGGGACTCGGAGCCGGGGTCGCAGGCCTGGCATGACTCGGTGCTGGTGAAATAGCCAGTGGTGACGGTGCGCAATGCGTAGTTGGTACGGTCAGCGACATACAACGTCCCGTAATCGTTGGAAATGGCCATACCTTTGAGTTGGACAAACCGTGCGTCGGTGCCAGTACCGTCTACAGTTCCAGTTGTCATTGAAGTAGGTCCTGCAAAAACCTCCAGTGTATACGGACTACTCAGGTCTGCCTTCCAAATTTGATAATAAGCACTAATAAAAACCGACGTTTCATCGGCCGACGAAAAGGTCAGTGAATAAGGAAAATACATGTTTGAGTCTGCAATCAGCTGTTCTGTTTGACTCGTACTGCTTGAAATGTCTGTTTTGTACAGAGCTCTGTTCTGCTCATCTGTCCAATATAATGTGCTCTTATCTGCGGAGATAATGACATCTGTTGGTTTGTAATTTTGAGATGAAAAGACCCATTGATCTGCCATA
>PAAT01000089.1 GCA_002698965.1 Rhodopirellula sp.
CGGCCGCCATCAAAATATTCTCGGTGGCCATAAACGGGAGTTCATCATTGAGATTTCTGGCAATAACCTTCGGATAGGTCACCATGCCGCCACATACGTTCTGCAATAAAATCAGAACCGAATCAATGGCTAGGAAGGCCTGCGGAAGCACCAGACGACGGTTGGCACTATCGTCGAGTGTACGTTCCATCCACTGCGTGGCGACCGTATTAGCCGTACTCGACTGAAGACTCATTACATACCGACTCAAAGCACAAATGCGTTCACTCCGCATGGGGTTACGCTTATATGCCATTGCCGACGAACCAATTTGATGTTTTTCAAACGGCTCTTCAATCTCCTTACGATTCGCCAGCAGACGGAGGTCAGAAGCCATCTTATGAGCACTTTGAGCAATCCCCGAAAGTGCATCCAGAACCTGCGCGTCGACCTTGCGGGAATAAGTTTGTCCCGTAACCGCATAGCTGGAGGAGAAGCCTGTTTTTTCAGCAACCTTCTGTTCTAGCAGACGCACTTTGGCATGATCGCCATCAAATAATTTAAGAAAGCTTGCCTGCGTCCCCGTCGTACCTTTGGTACTTCGGGCCTTCATCCCGACAATCCGATGCTGAATATCTTCCAAGTCCATGGCGAAGTCATAGGCCCACAAGCAAGCTCGTTTACCCACCGTCGTGGGCTGAGCTGGTTGCAGATGCGTGAATCCCAAAGTTGCCAACGACTTATTTTCCATGGCAAACTTACCCAAAGCATCCAGCACAGATGCCAGACGTTGACGGACATACTCTAACGCCTCACGCAAAAGAAGCACGTCCGTATTGTCTGTAACAAAGCAACTGGTTGCTCCCAGGTGAATTATCGGTCTAGCATCCGGGCAAACGTCACCGTAAGCGTGCACATGAGCCATCACATCGTGACGCAACTTCTTTTCATATTCTTTGGCCGCAGTAAAGTCGATATTCTCGACCTCACTTTTAAGCTGAGCAATTTGTTCATCGGTAATCGGCAAGCCTAATTCCTGTTCAGCTTCAGCCAGTGCAATCCACATTTTTCGCCAAGTAGAAAACTTTCGCTGCGGACTGAAGATCTCAGCCATTTCAGCGGAAGCGTACCGTGTAATCAGAGGGTTTTGATATTTGTCGTGGGACACGCCAAGTCTCTCCAGTCAATAAAAAACTATTCTGCTCAAGCAATCACTTGTGCACCCGTATTCTACGTCAACTCGCACGTTCTGCGAACCGGCTCCATGATCGGTTATCGCTGTACCCGTCCGCTGGCGTTTCCATCGGCTAACGCTTCAACTTCCGCAACACTAACGTAATTGAAGTCCCCTTTAATCGAATGCTTCAAGCAACTGGCAGCCACTGCAAAGTCCAGGACCGACTGAAGTGAGTCGTATCTGGAGTCGTTTAATGCATGAAGCAGGCCAGACGCAAAAGAATCTCCACCTCCAACACGATCCACAATATGCCCTATTTTAAAAGATTCGTACTCACCAGCGGAATTCAATGGTGAAAAAACAGCAGTACCTCCCGCCTCGTAAAGCATCGCTCCCCAGTTGTTATGATCAGCAGAGATACTCTCGCGCAAAGTAATCGCCACTCGCTTCACATTGGAATACTTAGTTACAATCTGCTGAGCGACGTCCTCATAAGCCGCTACATTCAAATGACCGGCCGTAACATCTGTATCTGCTGGATGAATATCCAAAACATCTGCCGCATCTTCTTCGTTACCAATCACTAAATCGACGAAAGGCAACACTTCAGCCATGCATTGACGTGCCAATTCCTGCCCCTGAATTTCCGGGTGCCATTTCCATAACTTCTTACGGAAGTTCAAATCACACGAAATCTCCACGCCTGCTGATTTCGCCTGTTTCACCAATTCCAGATTAGCTTCACAAGCCTGTCTGCTAACGGCAGGAGTAATCCCTGAGATGTGTAACCAATGTACTCCTTCCAAAATAGCGGCAAAGTCATACTCCGCTGCTTCGGCCAGCGAAACACTACTATAGGCTCGATCATAAAGCACCGTCGAACCTCGTTGGTTGGCGCCACACTCGACGTAGTAAACACCAAGTCGCCCATTACGAGTAAGGATTTGAGAAGTATCAACCCCAAGCCCCCGTAAAGATGTCTTAAGACTCTCTGCAAGCGTATTGTCGGGTAGAGCCGAAGCATATCGAACTTGATTACCGAACATTGCTAACGATGCGCATACATTCGCTTCTCCACCTCCCCAGGTAATCTCCACACGTCCCGGCAACACCTGTCGCAAACGCAACTTATGTTCAGGTGCTACGCGCATCATTACTTCGCCGAATCCTAAAAACATCTTTGCTCCTCAAACAAATTGTTGTAATGCAATTATTTACTCTGCTGAATTATTATTCTACATGTTGGTCAGGTCGTCCTCACCATGCCCTGCCAACTGTTGCAGAGCGGCGGCCAATGCTGGCTGATGCTCCATGTTTCTGGCATAAATCCGACAGATCCGCTGAGCGACAGGCTGACGATCGATCAGTTCATGGCTGGTTAATGGCCGAATCTGGTCGGTGGCCGAGTCGAACAAATAGTTTTGGCCAACAGCTGGCCCCTGTACAAGTGGACGAAATATATGTCTTGCGATATCAATCCTGAGTTCCAGTTCCCGTAATGAATCGGGGAGGAACGAACGAAGTTTTTTCTCGACAAATTCCTGATCTGTAAAGATACTGCTCGCCTCACTATCGCCTTCGTCAAAAGTCATCGTTCGCTGGCAAACCATTGTCCATGGTACCTGACACTGCAGTAGCTCCTGCCACTTCGCCCCTAATTCTCCCTTTTCAGCAGACTCGTTTTTCCAACGCCCGACATCTACCAGCAAAGAAGCCTCCGTCAACTTTTGATATTCTGAAAGATGCTCGCACGGATTGCCTGGAAATAACAAGGGCATCGAACGAGCAAAGACATCAGCTAAGGCAATGTCAATACCGCGAACACTTCGGTGAAAATATACATTGCGAAACAGTTCCGCTCTGGCCCCCATAAATCGTAACAAAGCATGAATGCCCCGGTCATGAATAGTTAAACCCTCCTGGCTAAAGAAAGAATATCTGACCAAACGCTCCAAATCATATGAACGCTGGCTATAACCGGTCATGTAAGCGTCTCGCAGAACGAAGTCCATATTGTCGATCGTATAGATTCCACTCAATAAGCTACGCAGGAACAACAACCATTGAGGACGCTCTTCTTCCTCGCTTTGAGGGCGTTGAATGATCCAGGCAACATGATCCGGGTTCAACTGCTCATCATCATCTAAGCGGCTATTTGGATTCCCCCGCAACTCACTGAGAAGCTCTCCCAACTCCGACTGGATAATTTGAGCCCCTACCGTCTCATGAGTTTCACCAAATGTTCGAAGATAGTGTTCGTCAAAGAAATGGCCAAACGGCCCGTGTCCCACATCATGCAATAAACCAGCCATTCGCATTAAGGATTCGACGTACCCCAGACTTGGTACCTCCGGGCACACCTGCTTTAAGCTGGGATACAAACTTTGAGTCCAGAGGCTCGCCAAATGCATTACCCCTAAAACATGTTGAAACCGGGAATGTTCCGCTGTCGGATAGATCCACCAAGCTGTCTGCAACTGATGAATGTGGCGCATGCGTTGCACCCATGGATGATGGATTACATCCTCTTCATATACGGCGTGACTACCTGAAGTAAGTCGCTCGTCACGCTTTCCTACAGGAATATAGCCATGAATAGGGTCATGAATCAGTGTCTCTAAATGAAATTCATTCATAGCAATGATTGTAACAGGTACCGATTCTGGCATGTTTAATAGAAGACAGACCTCTTTTAAGAATCCCCTCAAAGGCGGGGATTTTATCAAATGATTTCCGATGGGGTGATCGAATTCTGCAATCGCCACCCTCCAAATCAAAAAAGAATGTTAAACTGCGCTAGCTATAACATTTATTTAATATTGCCCAACACCGATTTTTGTAAGATTGGAATAATCCATACCAGCACTATTCACGTTATCAACCCTATTTCACCGATAGATGAAAGAGTTCGGGATGATATCGAGAGTGCACCCGGCAGGTTTGAAACTACCATTCCTGCCTAATCGGTAAAGTTTCCCAAACGAAGCCCAAAACAACCCGCATCTAAAATGTAATGTAAAGTGATGTCCCCTTTACATTAGTAATAGGTCTTATTGATAAAGCTCGGCACATGCTCATCAAAGACCTGACAACCAAAGGAATTGCACCGTGACCAATTCGTTCTCGAAACTAATGGTAGCCTTTGCTCTTACTACCGTTTTTGGATTATCTTCAGTATTCGCTGCACCTTCAACGGATCAACTGCTACCTGATACCACAAAAGCATATTTTGCAGTTCCTGATTTAGACGAGCTTCAACAACGATTTGAGAAGACTCAAATTCATCAATTAATGACCGATCCTGTCATCAAGCCTTTTGCTGATGAGCTGAAGCGACAGCTTCAGTCTCGCTTCGATCAAACAGGCATTCGTTTAGGAATCAACTTTGAGGATCTGGAAAACCTGAGTGCAGGCGAAGCCGCTTCAGCTGTTATTGCCGTTGAAGATGAAGTGCAACCTCACGCTCTTGCCTTAATCGTCGATGTAACCGGTTCGTTAGAGGATGCTCAGGAATTGGTAAATCGTATTGGAAAAGAACTGGTGGAGCAGGGTGCTGTAGAATCCTCCATCGAAGTGGCTGGTCAGGAAGTCGCTAAATACACAGTCACTGATGAAGACGACCCAGAAATCTCCTATAGTGCCTACTACATCATTCATAAAGATCACATCATCTCCACCGACCACACTAAAGTAATGGCCGACATCATGGCTCGCTTTGAAAACCCGGGAGACGACAATGTTGCCGGCCTCGAAGCCTATCAGGTAGCAATGCAACGCTGTGAAGATGCTTCGGAAGTTGCTGCTCAAATTCGCTGGTTTGTTGAACCATTCGGTTACGCAAAAACAGTGCAAGCCGCTGCGGGTGTTGAACCGCAAGGTAAAAACTTCCAAGAATTGCTTCTAGGGCAGGGATTCGGGGCCATTCGAGGTCTGGGTGGTTGGGTCGTCGTTGCCGAAGGCGAAAAGGAATTCACGCACCACACTTTCGTCTACGCTCCGCGTGACACGCAAGGTATTGAAGCCCAAATCACGTTAGAAGATGAAGCCGCAGCAAATGGAACCGAAAAAGACGAACGCATTGCAGCCAAAGATTCAGATCAGTATCGTCTGGCCGCCCGGATGCTGGACTTTCCTAACACCGAGAATCAGGCGCCACAATCATGGATACCATCGAATGTCAGTACCTACACGACCATGAACTGGAATCTGCGAGATTCATTCGAATACGCTAAAACTTTAGTCAACGAATACCTTGATGCCGAAGAAGGACAGGATCTGTTCGAAGAAATCCTTGAAGGAATCGCCCACGATGTTAACGGTCCTCAGCTTGACATTCGGGACGAACTTGTAGGCTACCTAGCTGGTCGCGTATCGATCATGACGGGCTTCAAAGAACCAGTCGACATCGACACTCATCAGTGGTTGGCCGCCATCGACATAACCGATGCGCCGGCTGTCCGTAAGGCTGTTGCCAAATTCATGAGTGCTGAACCGAACAAGCAGGAGCGTGAATTCAATGGTTTTACTATCTATGAAGTGCTCAACGTCGAAGAAGAAATAGACATCGAATTAAATCTTGAATTTGGTGACGACAGCTTCGGTGGCGAAGGCTTTGGCGGAGATGAAGGATTCGGCGGCGAAGACTTCGGGGCTCCTGAGGAAGAAGCGGTAGGCTCTCAACCTCTCATCAGTCAATGGGCCGTTACCGTTTCAGACAGTGGTCACATCATTGTTGCCTCAGGTGCTGACTTCATCGAGGACCTACTTCGAGAAAAGGACGCAAATAAGCTTGATGATACGGACGACTATCAACGAGTGGAAGCCGCTCTGAAATCTCTGGGAGCGGACTCCACTAGCATGCGAATGTTCAGCCGGCTAGATAAGAAAAATGAGCCCAATTACAAACTTCTTCAACAGGGCAAAATGCATCAATCTGATACGATTGCCGGCAAGCTTCTTAATCGTCTGATGGGCTCACCGGAAGAAGAGCAAAACATTGAAAAACTCGACGTATCTAAGATGCCTGAATTCGAAAAGGTTGCCAAATATCTGGGGCCCTCGGGCACCTATGTCCAAACTCGCGATGATGGCTGGTTCATCTCGGGTGCTGTTCTGAAAAAGAACTAACAACTATAGGCTGTTAATCAGCGAGTTACTGAAAAATCAACGGTGGTAAACACGGACATCTCGGTTTGTGTTTACCACTTCTAATGACCAGCGATAGAACTTGCCGTCTAGCAATCGTGCTGGTGAACCGAAGTAGCGACCTAATTCTTCAAGTTCCTGATCACCAGGCTCTTTTTCAGCCGGTTTCAAGGCTGACACAACGAGTAGATAGTAGCGGTGTCCCGATGCTATTTTCATCGCGAACTGGCCCTCTACCCCGGCCATCGTAATATCCCCACCAAGCCGACGGATCTCCAGCACACTTGGTAATGATTCATCTAACGGGACTCCTGCAGCAATCCCGTTTTCCACGAATTTCTCACTCGGTAACGAATCCTCCGGTAGCAACATCACCAAGGCCATTTCGTCGATCGCTTCCGGATCGTTGTCCGTGCGAAAGGTCACCCGGCCTTCAAAATTCACGTAGTCATCTACACCGGCTATCTCAGTCTCAACCTGTGATTTCGATCCGAGACTCATCATCGTACCTAACCAAAAGCTCGTGATGGCCACAAACAAAATCAAAGCAGCAAACATGTACAAGTTACTTCTTGACACACCTAACTGTCCATGTGCTCGACGATTTGAGAGGATTTTGGAATCTGCCGCCGTTTCTTTTGATACACGATCGGCCAAGTCGTCAAAAACCTTCGATGAAACTTCCACTCGACGACGTCGATCTTCCAATAAGTTGTTTGAAACCGCATCATTTTCTTTTGAAAACGGCGAACTATCATCCTTCACTTCTTCATGAATCGAAGCCATTTTCCCTTCAGCATCGGCCAGTACATCAAGACTATTTAGATCGCTCTCTAAACCTGACTCCGGGATTTCCATCACGGAGAGATCAACCAAGGTCGGATCTTCAGTTACAACAGGGGGTGCAGTAATCCCACGCGGGTGAGACACCACAGGAGGAGCCGTGAGAACTCCCGAATCCTCTGCAGCTACGGCAGGCGGAACCCGCAATTGTGCATGACACCCCGGGCAGGTTGCTTCCGTATCAGCACGCGAAACGGGGACTCTTAAGGACTGCTGACAATGAGGACAATTAAACTTGATCATAGGGGCAGTGATATTACACGCCAGTTGGACGTATTAAGTCTCAGGAGTTGAACTTGGTTCAGGAACAGTTTCCTTATTAGATTGTTCAACAAGGTAGAGTGCCATTGCAAGTACTAACAAAAAGAAAACGATCAAAGACACTAACAGTCCGATCACTGAGATCACCATAAACACCTGACTTACGCCACCGCGTTCAAAGTTACCGGCTACTAACGCAGCACCGCCGGACACCAAACTTGTGACCGCCGCTGATACGAGAATCAAAAGCAAAACGACAATGGTACGCCGAAGCATTACAGTATAACCCCCATTCTTCCTAACCTGAGCATTTTAAGGCAGTGGACACCGATGTCAACAACTCCCTTGAATTGTCTTTGTTAAGGTCGCTTATACAGAAGCCAAATCCATCGGCATTTGTTTGCAATTAAAGCCAAGGTTCTGGTCAAATGAGGTTAGACAGCAATAATAATGACACGGTATCCGACGCTCGTTTTGCCGATAAATACAAACAGTAAGATCACTATTGTTAACCTTCTTACCCGCTATGTGAGTTATTGACTGTGGTTTCAGCACCCGCCCAATTTCGAAAACCCAATCGTGCCTCGGCCGCTGGTATTAGTTTGCTGATGCTCATCTTTATTGCGAGCGGAGTCTCAGCTGCAATTTACACGTTGAAGAACAACGTGCAGATCGAAGGGGAACCCGGAAAAATCGGGGGGATTGGAGAATCCCCACTAGCCTCCGGAACCACAGCAGGTGAAGTATCCAATAAGTTAGTCCATTTTGCTGATGATGGGATTCGCCGTACTTTCTTCTCGCAATATCAAGTTCTCAATTTCGTTAATTCACCTTCAGGCAGCCTCGAACGAATCATGCTGAAACAACGGGTTGCAACCGTCGGCAAACGTTTGGTCGCGGTCGGTCCTATCCTGAATATCACGACCTTTGACGACTTTGGACGGCGTACAGTCACCATGAAAGATGCTCGTGGCCCTCTCCATCTTGTTCAGGGAGTTACCGAAGTAAACTCAAAATATATTAAGCTTGAGACCTTGTTCACGAAGACCCCCATTATTTGGGAAACACGACTCGCCACCAGCAGCATGCCGACTCCAATTCTCGGCAAAATCCTGAAAACTCATCTCGATATGAAGAATCCGGATGATCGGTTGAAGATTGTCAGGCTCTACATGCAATGTGAAAGATACCGAGAGGCCATGTTCGAGTTACAATCCGCCATCGAGCAGTTCCCCGAGTTGGCGAATCTCAAAGAGCAGATTTCGCAGCTTCGACAAGCTCTTGCTGACAGACTTATCGAAGAAATCGAAAATCGGCAACGCGCAGGACAACATTCCCGGGTATACGCATGGTTAGAGAATTTCCCCAGCGACGGAGTGGCGGTGGAAACATTGCTCCGAGCGCGAGATCTACTAAAAGATTATGACGAACAGTCGAAACAACGCGATATCGTCTTTGCTATGTTTGACAAATATGCCTCCCCACTGGAGGAACAGGAAACCATAGAGGCCATCGCTAAGATCCGTAAAGAGATATTCAGCGAACTGAATATCAACACACTGCCAAGGTTCGCTGACTTTGTCAGACTTGGTGAAGATCCGGAGATCGGCTTCGATCAAAAGCTAGCCATGGCGATCAGTGGGTGGTTAATGGGGCAGGGTGAAGTCACCCAAAACCTAGCTGTTGCCATTTCGTTGTTTGATGTCCGCAACGCAATTCGTGAATATTTGACTAGCGACAATACCGAGCAACGTCGTGAAATACTCGATCACATTGCGGGGCTCGAAGGTGGCACTCCTACGAACATCGCACGTTTACTCAATGCCATGAAGCCCTCCATTCCACTAGAACAACAGGCACACGAAGATCCGTTACATTTCACTTATGAAACAACCGGAGCAGATGACAAGATATTCCGATATGTCGTGCAATTGCCACCGGACTACGATGCCTATCGCAAATATCCAACCATTGTGAGCCTGCATGGTGCGGGTAATTCTCCTGAACAGCAAATCGATTGGTGGGCCGGATCCTACAATAAGCAAATGGATATGCGACTAGGACAAGCGTCTCGACATGGCTATATCGTGATCGCTCCAGAGTGGACCGAAGATCAATATCAAGCTTCCTACCAGTATTCCGCTCAAGAACACTCCCGAGTGCTTTACGCTTTACAGGAAAGTCTACATCGATTTGCCATTGATACCGACCGCATTTTCCTAAGCGGTCATAGTGTCGGTGGAGACGCTGCCTGGGATATTGGTTTAGCTCACCCCGATCTATGGGCCGGTGTACTCCCGGTTTGTGCCACAGCAGGCAAATACGTCACACGATACTGGAAAAATGCTAAACACGTTTCATTCTACTTCGTGTCAGGTGAAATGGATGGTAATCGAATAGCTCAAAACGAACGTGACTTCAATCGTTATTTAAATCGTTCCGGCTTCGACACGATGATCGTCGAATACAAAGGCCGCGGACATGACCATTTTCAGGATGACATTCATCACATGTTCAGTTGGATGCGATTTCATCGTCGCGAATTCAGCGTTCCCGAATACAACGTCACAACGCTTAGACCCTGGGACAATTACTTTTGGTGGGCCGAGTTTACGGATTTTCCTCCGGAGACGGTGACGCTACCATTGGAATGGCCTCCAACGACTACGCGTACGATGGAAATCGAAGCATCGGTTAGCCCAAACAATCGCATACGTATTAAGAGCGCAGCTGCACGCATCTCGGTCTTTTTAACACCCGATCTTGTCGACTTTGAAAAGAATGTCACGCTCAACGTAATCGGACGTGAACGCATTGTACCTGTCACGGCCAGTGCCGAGGTCATGCTCGAAGATGTACGTCTGCGAGGAGACCGTCAGCATCCATTCTGGGCGAGGTTTGATTTCTCTCGAGCGCAGTAACGACCGGCTACATCCGTTATTAATAGCGAGCGAGGTCACCCACCTTGCGGTTGGGCATAACTGCTTCAAGAGATTCTGTGGCACACTCCACCATGAACTTTAGATCGCTGGCAACTGCAATAAACTGCATCCCCTGTTCTGCGCGAGCCAAAGCACCTTCAGGATCCATTTCATGAATTCCTGTTGGAGTGCCGACTGCTTTACCAGCCCGAATCACTTCCTGAATAGCGGCTTCATGCTCTTCCGCCGTCGGGAACGATCCGTCTTCTTCACGCATTTGAAAACGAAGATCATTTGGACCGATAAAAATAGCGTCGCATCCCGGGAGGCTGTATATAGCTTCCGCATTAGCCACACCCTCCGGGCTTTCCGTTTGCAGCACAACAAGAATTTCATCATTTGCCTGAGCTCGGTAATCCCCGGCTGTAGCGCCAAAATTCATGTTGTGGCTCCCACCGCCAACGCTACGATTCCCCTCCGGTGGAAACTTAGCTGCGGCGATCGCCGTCTTTGCCTGTTCCACGGTATCGACCATCGGCACTACGATTCCCCATGCACCGGCGTCTAATACTCGTTTAATGTAATGATGGCTGCCCTCCGGAACACGAGCCAAAGGTACGCAACCAGCATCTGCTACGGCGGCAAATACCTGTTCGGCCTGGCTCCAATCAAACGCTCCATGTTCAATGTCCAGCGTTAACCAATCCCAACCCATCCGCGACATAACTCGAGTACCAAGAAAATTCCCCAGGGTAAGCCAGGTACCAAAAGTTGGTTCGCCGTTTCGTAGTTTTTCTTTTACTGGATTCTTTCGCATGGATCGGACACCTTTACGGTAATGAGGGTTCAAAAAATGGATAATACTAGTCTTTCAAACTCCCGAGGGACTCTCAAGTACCCCCAGGAAGAATTCGAAAACTACTGACTTGCTAAATCTATGGTTAGGAAAGTCCGATATTAAAAAAGAAGGGAGATTTCACAATGACACGACGAAGCCCAGGCCCATTATCCCGTCAAGCAATCCAGCTTGTCTGTCGTAGTGCTGTATTCTGTCTTTTACTGGTCAACGTAATACAAGCACAGATTGCAGACCGTTACGAAGCCGCTCGTAAGAAGATGGTACATACTGCGGTTATTGGCAGTGGAGTCAAACATGAACGCGTGATTCAGTCGATGCTGACAACTCCTCGACATGAATTCGTGCCGATCAACATTCGCAATCAGTCCTACTTCGACATGGCATTGCCAATCGGCGGACAACAAACAATTTCGGCACCGTTTATCGTGGCTTACATGACCGAAGCTCTCAACCCCCAACCCACCGACAAGGTATTAGAGATTGGAACCGGAAGCGGTTATCAAGCCGCTGTGCTTTCTCCGCTGGTTGGCTCTGTCTATTCAATCGAAATCGTCGAAGAGCTCGGCTATAAGGCAAAGTCAACTCTGCAGAAGCTCAAATACAACAACGTCAAGACAAAAGTGGGGGACGGCTTTAAAGGGTGGGCTGAATACGCTCCATTCGACAAGATCATCGTGACTTGTTCACCGGAACGAATCCCCATTCCTCTCGTACAGCAACTGAAAGAAGGAGGACGCATGGTAATCCCTGTTGGACAACGATACCAACAAACAATGTATATCATGCGAAAAGAAAATGGAAAGCTCAAAGCAGAAGCACTGCGTCCAACGTTATTTGTCCCCATGACAGGTAACGCGGAAGATAATCGTCAAGTAAAACCAGACCCACTAAACCCTCAACTGTTTAACGCTAACTTTGAAACGGTCAAAGACGATTATGAGTTTATCCTTGGCTGGTACTACCAGCGTCAAGTCAAATTGGTATCCGGCTCAGATACTGCGGAAGGAAAGTACTACGCTAAATTCACCAATGAAACTCCCGGACTGTCATCACACATGCTTCAGGGTTTTGCGATTGACGGCCGAGCTATTGGCAGTTTGGCGATCGGGGTGCAAATCAAACTGGACGAAGTCCGGCAGGGTAGAACAAGAGATGAAATGCCTCTGTTCGCCATCTCGTTCTACGACAATAGCCGACGTGAAGTCGGCGTGGTAACACTGGGACCGTTTATTGGCTCTCACAACTGGAGTCCCGTGCAAAAAGTCGTACGCGTCCCTATTCAGGCTCGTGAAGCTATCCTGCGAGTCGGATTGTTTGGAGGAGTCGGTGAGTTCTCTATCGATGATCTTAAGTTAAGACCTAACAAACGCTAGTAACAGCCGTTTCTATGCTCGCATTACATCGGCCCTGTTGTTAAAATAGGCAAAATGGTAAGTCGTGCTTTCGGAAGTTTACCCTCAGTAATTTTGGGGAAGCTCACAAAGAAGCAGAAAAGCGAGAGGCAATTCAATGCGCAATCTAAAATCCCTAATATTCCTGACGGTTCTAACACTCGGTATTTTTGTAACCCCTCAGGCCGAAGCCCAATTGCTCAACCGATGCTGTCAACCTGTCCCAGTTTGCTGTGGACCTATGATTGTACGGAGGCCGATCATTCGAAATGCTGCTGCGGAATTACGTATGGCAGCAAATTACCACCTCAACTATCGCTTTTACCGCGGGATCGTCTTCAGTAGTCCGGTAATCACTCATCACGATAGTACTGTTACTCCAACTCCTGCCGAAGCTCACGCCGCTGAAAAACCATATCTTGACGAAGCTGAAGGGTCGAGCGACTCCGTACTGCAACCGGTTCAGCCAGCAACTCCACTCCAACCTGTAGAGCCTCAGGGGCAGCCGGCCGGCGATTCGCCCCAGCAAGAGCCTGGTCTGGATGCTGAACCGCAACAACCACAAGCGGCACCAGAAGACCAACCAGCCAATGAAGACGCCTTCCAGATTGAACAACCAACAACCGCTACAATTGTGGTGACAGTGCCAAAAAACGCCACCGTGACTGTCAATGGCAAGCCAACCTCTTCGACTGGCACGACGCGTACTTTTATATCACGCAATCTCGATCCAACTGGTCGCTATCGGTACAACGTCGAAGTCAGTTGGAAGATCGGCCCCTCCATTTTCAAAGTTGCCGAAGCGATTGAGTTAGCTCCTGGTCAAACCATTGCTAAATCTTTTTCCAATCCTTACGCACCTATCGTAGTAAAAAAATAGCTTTGAATTAGCCGTTGCCGATTTACACGACCGAATACATACTAAAAAGTTCCTTAGCCAGAGACCTGTCTAAGGGGCTTTTTTATTGAATGGCATAAACAAACCAATTCTACAACCTCTATTAGGAACGATATTGTGTACGAAAACATTGCCTTGGTCGGCGCGACCGGTGCAGTCGGAACCCTTGTGCGTCAATTACTGGATGAGCGAAACTTCCCCTTTAAAACGATGCGATTCATCGCCTCCAAACGCTCAGCGGGCACGAAACTGACCTTCAAAGGTGAAGAGTACACAGTGGTGGAATTAGGTCCTGATGCCTTTGCAGGAATCGATCTGATTATTGCCAGCACACCTGATGAAGTTGCCGCAGAGCTGGTCCCCTGGGCCAAGGCAGCGGGTGCCGTTGTCGTCGATGAAAGTGGGTTCCATCGCATGCTTCCTGAGGTCCCACTGATCGTCCCCGAAGTTAATCCTGAAGCGACAAGAAATCACAACGGAATCATTGCCAGCCCCAACTGTTCAACGACTCAAATGGTCGTTGCCATGAAGCCTATCCACGATGCTGCCCGAATTAAACGAGTAGTTGTCAGTACATACCAGGCAACCAGCGGAGCAGGGCTCGCTGGAAATGTTGACCTCGAAGAAGGTACGAAAGCGGCCGTTCGCGGTGAGGCCTATGAATATAAAGCCTTTTCTCATCCAATTGCATTCAATCTGATTCCTCAAATCGGTTCACCTAAGCATGAGGGTTACACGTCGGAAGAAATGAAGATGGTTTGGGAAACCCAAAAAATATTCGACGACGAATCCATTCAGGTTTGCCCCACTGCCATCCGGGTTCCCGTGGCCAACTGCCACAGCGAAAGCATTCTCCTAGAGACCGAAGAAAAGCTTACTGCGGAACAGGCTCGAGCATTGTTTCAGGCTCAGGATGGAATCACGGTCATCGACGATCTGGCTAACGGCGTTTACCCAATGCCCAATAACAGCACTGGCTCAGACGAAGTCTACATTGGACGCATCCGCGAAGACCTCACATCGCCAAACGGCATCACATTCTGGTGCGTTAGCGACAACCTGCGTAAAGGTGCAGCGACGAATGCGGTTCAGATTGCTGAACTGCTGATCGCACAATCTGCTGAATAAGAGCTCTGGTTAATATCGATGACAAAGCATACTTATCGAGGCAAGCTCGCTTACGATGGCACCAAGTATGCTGGCTGGCAGGTCCAACCCAATCAACGAACCATCCAGGGACTTATGGAAACTGCGGTCTATAAAGTCACTGGCAAGGAAGTCAAAGTGCTTTCTAGCGGTCGCACCGATGCCGGTGTGCATGCACACGGTCAGGTCATCTCCTTTAAGGTAGATAGTGAACACGAACCCGATGTATTGTGCCGAGCAATAAATGCCCATACGCCGTTTGATATCTATCTGCGCGGCTTAGAAATCACCCGAGACGACTTTCATCCCATCCGAGATGCTGTTAGCAAGCGTTACCGGTACCTCATGCAACCTGGTCCGGTCATGGACCCACTCTCGCTGAAATACGCTTGGTCGCATCCCAAATCCGTGGATTTGGATGCCATGCGTACTGCTGCACAATATTTTATCGGAGAGCACGACTTTGCCAGCTTTGAAGCATCAAAAAGTGATCGTAAAACGACAGTTCGAAACGTCTTTTCTCTCGACTTAATGGAGCATTATGCACATGATGCCCGATTTATTAAGATCGATATTCGAGCAGACGGATTCCTCTACAACATGGTTCGTAACATCGTAGGATCTCTAAGTCGGGTAGGGACCGGGAAAGAAGAACCCGAATGGATTCTGGACGTCTTTGCCGCCTGTGACCGCAAACGAGCAGGGCAGACCGCTCCGGCCGAAGGCCTTTATCTGATGGATGTCGATTACGGAGAATCCGAATAATCTGTACACCAAGTTGAATGTAGGTTAAAACCCTTGCTATGAACATTGTGCACATTATTACCCGTATGATTGTCGGTGGAGCGCAGGAAAACACGCTACTCAACTGCATCGACCTGATTGAACAATACGGAGACCAAGTCACCTTGATCACTGGCCCTTCCAAAGGTCCTGAGGGAAAACTTCTGGAACGATTCAATCATCCTCAGCTCAGAATTATCGAGGCCCCGGCACTCACACGAAATATCAAGCCCTGGCAGGACTGGAAAGCTTACCGTCAAATAAAGAAAATCCTGTGTGACATAGAACCCGACGTCGTACATACGCATAGTGCGAAAGCCGGCATCCTTGGACGTCTTGCAGCCTGGAAACTCAAAATACCGGCCGTCATCCATACCATTCACGGAGCTCCATTTCATCCATACCAATCGAACTTGGCACGTAATTTATTCGCCTGCTGTGAAAGATACGCGGCCAAACGTTGCCATCGCCTGCTATGTGTAGCCGATGCCATGACTGATCTAATGGTCGAGGGCAGGGTGGCACTACGTGAGCAATTTACAACCGTGTACAGCGGCATGGAGATCGACGACTACTTACAAGCAAATCAATCTCGGGAACAAGTGCGTAAAGATTTCGGTTTTAGTGATGACGATATTGTTGTTGGTAAGATAGCACGTCTATTCCATCTCAAGGGCCATAAATATCTGGTCGAAGCTGCCAAACTGGTGGTAGCCGAAAACGACAACGTCCACTTTCTGTTAGTGGGTGACGGTTCGCTGCGAGAAACTATCGAATCGCAAATCGAAGCAGGGGGGTTACAGAAACATTTTCATTTTACCGGTTTAGTGCCTCCCACAGACGTACCTAAGTATCTGGGTGCCATGGACATTCTGGCTCATACCAGTCTGCGTGAAGGACTGGCACGAGCGTTACCTCAGGCCCTTCTGGCTGGCAAGCCTGTCATTAGTTTTGACATCGATGGTGCACGAGAAGTTTGCCTTACCGATATGACCGGGATACTAACAGCCCCTAAAGACATCCAGGCACTGTCCAATGCAATCAACCGTCTAGCAAAAGCGGCTGATTTGCGTGAGCAATTTGGCGCCGCAGGGCAAGCCAAATGCCGTAAAATGTATTCTCATCAACTGATGACAGATCGTATCAGGACTATCTACGAGGAAGTCCTCGACAGTAACAAAACAGCTCTGTCTAAATAGTTCATAGCGAATAGTAGTTCCCGCGACATCTGTTTTCTTGTACACTTCAGCAAATAATCTACATTGGCATGTGAGAGATCTGTGGGTACGGAACTCATTTGCAATCTTTTCTAATAACACCAGAACTTCAGTGAGGCCGCAGTGGGACACGGAAAAGACTTTATCGATCAGTATCGTATTGTTCGCTTGATTCGTTCAGGTACAACCTGTCAGATTTTCGAAGCCGTCGATGGCAATACCAATCAAAAAGTAGCTCTTAAGGTTCTGACCGCACAAGCTCTAAAAAGCAAGGTAGAACGCAAGTATCTCCAACACGAATATGACATCGCCAGCAAGTTGGAACACGAAAACGTTATTGAAGTCTTTGGAGTACGTACGACCGGAAATGATCCTTACCTATCTCTGGAATTTGGCCAGCAACTAAATCTCAAACAACGATTGAGAGCGGATAAACACCTGATGGCCTACCGGTCCAATACGATCATTGAAACATCCGCTTTAGGACTGGACCATCTCCATGAACATCGTTGGGTTCATTGTGATGTCAAACCTGATAATTTCCTGGTAGATGACCAAGGGTCCGCAAAGCTTATTGACTTTGCTCTCTGCCATCCGTCACGCACAGGCTTTCTGACGAAGTTCGGATTTGGACGTCCGAAGGGAATTGCCGGAACCCGGAGCTACATGTCACCTGAACAAATTCGACAACAACCGCTTGATATCCGTTCAGATATTTATGGGCTCGGCTGTATGTATTTCGAAATAGTAACTGGCAAGGTTCCCTTTACCGGGACTTCACCAGAGAATCTGCTTTACAAACATCTCAATGCGAAGGCGCCTCCAGCAAACACTCTCAACAGGAACGTAACGCAGGAATTTAGTGATCTAATTGAGAAGATGCTGCAGAAGAAAAGAGAGCGACGGCCTGACCACCTAAAAAAAGTCCTGAGCCACCTTTCCGCGATTCGAATTTTCCGTAGTAAGCCACCGCATCCATCTGAAATCGTGCCTGATGAAGAGGACGCGTAACGCCCAAGAACAACAATTAGACATTTCAAGATCTTCTGTTAGTGTTTACTATGATGGATGTAAAACAAAAGAGCTGAATCGCTCGACTAAACAAAACAGCGGCAATAAAGAGTCCGCTACGGGAACAAGCTTGGATATCCAAAGGAAATTCCATGAGTAATGCAGGGCCTGGTCTGGCATTTGAACAACCAATTTACAAACTCGAGCAGGAGTTGGAATCTCTCGAGAGTGAAGAAACTGGTAACGGCCAGTCCGCCAAGGTTCGTGACCTGAAGAATCGGATCGCAGATGTCACTCGCGATATCTACACCAATTTGTCACCCTGGGAAACCGTGCAGGTGGCTCGTCATCAGGACCGTCCGTACACGCGGGATTATCTCAATTTAGTCTTTGACGAATTCGTCGAACTTCATGGAGATCGCAAGTTTGGTGACGATCGAGCGATGCTAACGGGTTTCGCAAAACTGAATGACCAGAAAGTTATGGTCATTGGGCACCAAAAGGGACGCACCGTGAAGGAACGCACCGAGTGTTACTTTGGGTGTGCTCATCCCGAAGGGTATCGCAAGGCCATGCAAAAAATGCAATTGGCTGCCAAGTTCAATTTACCCGTTATCTGTTTCATTGACACTCCCGGTGCGTATCCGGGAATCGGGGCGGAAGAACGTGGACAGGCATGGGTCATCGCCGAAAATATGTATGAAATGTCTCGTCTCGAAACCCCTATCATCTGCATCGTGATTGGCGAAGGCGGATCTGGTGGAGCATTAGGAATTGGCGTTGGTGACCGTGTCGCAATGTTGGAGCATAGTTATTACAGCGTGATCAGTCCGGAAGGCTGTGCCGGAATTCTCTGGAAAAGTCATGAGCATGCTCCGAAAGCGGCCGATGCGTTGAAGTTTACATCCAAACATCTACCAGGCCTGGGCGTCGTCGATGACATCATTCCTGAGCCTCTCGGTGGTGCCCATCGGGACCATCAACAAATGGCCATTCGAATTAAACAATACTTGCTAAAGAACCTGAAACAACTGGGAAACGACTCTGTCGAAGATTTACTCTCAAATCGCTATCACAAATTCCGTGCGATGGGCAAGTTCATCGAAGAAGCATAAAGTTTTCAAGCGTTTGTGCTGAGTAGCCTCTGGCAAAAGAGAAGCCTTACGAAACCGGATTACAGCAGGACAAGTTGAAGATAAAGCGTTGGCCAGCACCGACATGAAAACGGTCAGTGCTATTATTTCAAAAAGGCCGGTAAACAGGCTTTTTTAGCCTATTCCCAACGTCCGATAATGTTTCTTATGTTCGGTTTGAGATAAACCGTATTTAGTCTCAATTGGCCTACACTGGTTTCACTCGCGTTTCACGATTCCCCGGCTACCGTGTAAAATGAAACTAACAACGATCAGTACATCTGTCTAGTAAAACACTCCCCCGATGGTCCCCCGATTCTCCGCTCATTTCCAAATCCCTCTACCTGCTCTGGCATTCTCACTGCTGGTCAGCCTGTTGTCTCTGGCTATACTCAGCGCCGGTTGCGACTCAAAAGATACATCCACAATTCAGATCAGACCGGAAAACCCAGATCTATCCAATGCTTCCCAACAAACTAACTCCGCTTCCTCAATCGACCAGACGTCCGCTAGCGAAAACTCATCTTCTATGCTTATCAGCCCGGAAGATAATCTACCGGAACCGGAAAGCCATCTAAAATTTAGAACTCTGGAGTCTGGACCTGATTTCATCTACAAAAACGGCGAAGAAGCCGGCCACGTCACCATGGTCGAAACACTCGGCGGTGGCGTCGCATTATTTGACTATAACAATGATGGGTATGAAGATATTTTGTTAACTGGAGGAGGAACCTTTGGGGAAGATAAAAAAGAAGCCACCCGAATCAGCGGTTACCCCCCTGCTCTCTATCAAAACAACGGTAATCTGACCTTTACTAATGTCACCCAACCAGCCGGAATCAACCGCGATGATTTCTATAGCCACGGAGCGATCACGCAGGATTATGACAACGACGGGTTCACCGATCTGGTAATTACTGGATACGGAGGTGTCCTTGTTTTTCATAACAATGGAGATGGAACATTCGAGGAAGTCTCGCAACAGCTAAACCTTCCCAGCGATGTTTGGAGTGTCGGCGCGGCCTGGGGTGACATCGACAATGACGGTACGCTCGAACTCTACCTCGCTCAGTACATTGACTGGTCCTTTGCCAACCACCCGTTTTGCACAGGCCGGGATCAAAGTTTCTTATCGCAAAAGAAAGCAGATAACCGCCGTGACATCTGCTCACCTCGTGACTTCGCAGCCCTACCCGATTTCCTACTCAAGTTTAATGAACATGGAACACTTATCGATATCTCTGAACAGGCTGGTATCAACAAAGCCGGGAAGGGCCTCGGAGTGTTAATGGCGGATGTCGATCTAGATGGAGATCTCGATATCTACGTCACTAACGACACCGTTGCAAACTTCCTCTGGACGAACCAGGGGGATGGAACCTTTCAGGAAACGGCCGCACTGTGTGGAGTAGGGTTCGACAATACAGGTAATGCCGATGGAAGTATGGGAATAGACATGGGTGACTTCAATATGGACGGGCTACCCGATCTTTTCGTCACGAACTTCCAAAATGAGCAATTTGCACTATACAAGAATATTGGAAATGCATTGTTTCAACATGTGAGCACTGCCAGTGGCTTACTTAGTTTCCAAAGCGTCTACGTCGGCTGGGGAACCGCATTTATGGATGCTGATCGAGATGGTGATGAAGACCTCTTCATTGCCAATGGGCATGTAAACCTCTATCCATCCGATGCGACCATTGCCCAATGGCCCATCGCGCTGGAAAATATCGAGGGTCGCTACGCCAAGGTCAACAAAAGTGTTGGTGCCTACTTCACCACCGCACACAAGGGCCGGGGGATTGCCTATGGTGACCTCGATAACGACGGCGACCTTGACCTGGTCTATTCTCACATCAACGAGCGTTGTAGCGTCTTAATCAACGAAACCGCTAACGAGAATCAGTGGCTTTCCCTGCAGCTTATTGGCAATCCAAGTAACCGAGCCGCCGTCGGCAGCGTGGTAACACTTAAAACGGACAAACAATTTCAAGTGCGACAGGTCAAGGGTGGATCGAGCTATGCTTCGAGTAATGACACACGCGTTTTCTTCGGTATTCCGCAGAGCCAGACTATCGAGTCAATCCTAATCCGCTGGCCCGATGGGACAGAGCAGACCCTTGAGTCCCCCCACGCCAATACAACGCAAACCATCATTCAGTCAACGCCTGGTTTATCCCCCTCCTCTCTCTGATTCCTTATGTCTCGCTTGCTTCTCATTTCACTTCTCGTCGCCTGCACATTCCAGTCCGGCTGTTCCTCTGAGCAGACTGTCGATGAATTACTCCAGCGAGGACGCGAAGCAATCAGAATTGAAGACTGGGATTCGGTTCGCCAAATTAAAAACGAATTAGCTGAACATAAAGATGCCCAAGTCGAAATTCAATTCCTGGAAGCGAACCTTTACATGAACGTGTTAAATTACGATGCTGTAATGCAACGCGTTGGAGAAATCGCCAGCGACAAGCGAATCCGTGAAGACTGTATGATGCTTGCCGTTCACTGTTTCACGGCTGTTCAGGATATGCCATCAACGATGCGTACACTGGAAGAAATTGCAGTCGAATTTCCGGACAACGCCGACGCCCACCGCCTTCTCATTGCCAACTACTATGATTTTGGCGCACTTCAACAGGCCATGCGACACTGCGAACGCGTTTCTGAACTCGTTCCCGAGGATCCCCGCCCCGACCGCCTTATGGGCTTGATCAGTAAAGACTTTGAAAAAAATGAATTAGCAATCACTCACTACCTCGAATCTCTTGAACGCGCACAAACCGACTCAACATTTAACCAGGTCGATGAAATACGAACGGAATTGGCCGAAGTTTATATCCGTATAAGAAAGTATCAGGACGCCGAAAAGCAACTCCAGCAGCTTTCCTCTGACGCAACCGAAACAATACAAGCTACAGCCCTTGCTTATCGGGCGGAATGCGCAATGGCGTTAGGAGACTTCGACAAAGCAGAAAAATGGGTTCGCCACAGCATACGCAGATCCCCCACCCTGCCCCACGGCCAGCGAATTCTCGGTCTCATTGCCATGCAAACTGGCAAACCGGCTGAGGCTAAGCAGGCACTGGAAAATGCCGCACGACTCGATCCTGGGAATGACCGCGTATTCTTCCAGTTATCCAACGTACTACGGCAACTAGGTCAAACCGATGCCGCCAACGAAGCTTTTAATAAACATGAACAAATCAAAACCCTAAAGTTGGAATACATCGAGCTAAACGTGCAGGCAGCCCAGCAGACCGACAATGCCGGAATCCGAGTAAAGATCGCAAGCATCGCCGAGCAACTCGGCGATTACCAGGCGGCCGTCAGTTGGTATAGCGGAGCCCTTGGGATCAACCCGAAAAATGAAGAAGCCCTTATCGGGATTAACCGAGTCAGAGCTGCGCAACAACAATAGGCCGGTTAGGGCACCCTGTAAACGGACCGGTTTTCCAACTCCAATTCCTCGTATTCACTGACACAAACCCAAATTCTTCTAGTCACCAATGACTCGAATTTGTTAATCTTGTTCTGATTCATGAAAAGTTCTGTTTCATTTAAGTTCAAAACATTCCCCGTTCCTGCCAGTCATTAGATAGTTTACCAATGCGAGTTGTTTTACAACGGGTCAGCCATGCCAGTGTTGCCGTCGCCCGAGAAGTCGTCGGGCAAATTGACTTGGGATTGCTAGTATTCGTTGGCATTGGCCCTGACGACACCTCCAAAGAGATCGTGCAAATGTGCGATAAGATTGCAGGTTTAAGAATCTTCGAAGATGACAATGGTAAAATGAACCTCAGCCTTCAGGATGTACAGGGAGAAATCCTCATCGTAAGCCAATTCACTCTTTGGGGTGATTGCCGTAAAGGGCGTCGCCCCAGTTTCACCAATGCCGCACCTCCGGAAGTTGCGGAGCCGCTTTACGAGCAATTTGTTACCGAAATGGCGCTGCGCGGTGTACGAGTTGCCACCGGCTCCTTCGGCGCAGACATGCAGGTAACTATTGTAAATGAAGGTCCTGTCACCATGCTTCTGGAATCTTGGTAGGAGGCTCGACGATGCAAACATTTGATCTCATCATGGCCGTCGTGCTCGGAGGCTCTATTCTGATCGGCGCCTGGAAAGGCATGATCTGGCAAATCAGCATGGTTAGTTCCATCGTCGTGAGTTTTTTTGTAGCCAGAGAATTCCACGGTGGTTTGGCAAACGCCATGAGCGATATTGGTGAACCCTGGAACAAGTACTTAGCCATGGGCGCCATCTACATATTAACCTCGCTGGCAATCTGGATGGTTCATAGTTTTCTACAAAAGAGGCTTGAAAAGCACGACATGAAAACCTTCGACCATCAAACTGGCGGACTCATGGGGATCGTAAACGGTGCCCTGCTCTGTTGTCTACTAACGGTCATCATGATCGCTTTTACCGATGAAGAGTCTCATGAAACCATTGGCAATTCAAAGTCAGGTGTTTACGTCAATAAGATGGTGTCGGCGATCCGAAAGGTGATTCCTGAGGATATCGTGGAACCGGTCAACGAGCATTTTGACAAGCTTGATTTGATCATTCAACAACGCGACGCCGAGCAGACAATCGATGATACGGTCGACAATGCTGTCGAAGACCTGAAGGACGAAATCAAAGAAGCATTGGAATAAACTTCCTTCGACAACTTAGACTTCTGCTTGTCCTATTTCCTTTTTCCGTATTTCTGTCGCGGCAACGATCTCTTGAATTATTTCGTAGTGAGCACCGATCTTTCCGACCTGCTGAAGGAATGAAAAGATCAGGAACATCGTTCCCAGAATAGACAAAATAAAGTGAACACTCACCCAGTCAGCACTCGAACTTATTTCTGTGGCCGGATCAGAGGCACCACCAAAAGCAACAATCAGAATGATCATGAGTACTCCCGTGAGTGACCAGGGAAAGGTACTCTTCTTAAGTCGGGTGCTGCGGTGAGCGAACTCGGGATCAAGACGATAAGCATCCACAACTTCATTACACCACTTGGTCGTACCAATGAAGTAGGTCATGCTAATCGCATTGACCAAAACACAAATAATGGCGGTGAAGACTCCCAACAAAAAATGAAGACTATGTCTTTTTTTGGCAGGCGCGTGATTCTCAGCCGCAAGTCTCAAAGCTGCCTCGGCCGCTGCGACCGCCTGTTCGTCCATTTTCACTCTAGCCTGAGCGTAGGCATTGCTTGCTTCTTTAACCGCAGACGCATTACCGTTGAGATCACCTACCCACAGCCCAACTCCGAAATTGGAAATTAAAAGCACCGTGGCGAAACATGCCAGAACAAAGAAAATACGTGCCACACCCATGGCCCTTTCGACAGGTAAGTCAATCGCTACGTTCTTAGTGTAAACGTAGGCTTATGAACTGGTAAGGCCTACTACCAGGCCTATCCAACTTCTCGCAAGCCATTACTCCGTCATGTACTTGTCGAGGAAGGCCTGAGTGCGATCGACAATTACCTGTTCACCACGTTGGTATTCAAACTGAGCAGCATTCATGTCGACTAATCGAGTAATGTCATAAAGTTGCAAGGATACCATTGGTCTAACGGTATTGTCTGCCAAAACTCTCAAATACTGAATTTCTCTAGGAATGAACTTGAATTCGACATCACGACCTAATACCAACTGGACTGCATCAGGTAGATGAGTTGGCAATTGGGTGCCTGAATCGAATTGCTCAATAATTCGATCTTTCACTCCCTGCTTCCAAGCACCGCTCATCACCCAAACCGGAATGTCTTCATAAGTAGCTTCCCTGACACTTCCAAACTCGAAACAGAAATCAATCGAGGTCAGTAATCGCGGCAGTCCCCCCATAGCAATGTTAGCACCCCAGTTAGCCGTAAATTTCACAATCCCATTTTCTCGCTCGTATTCCGCTAGTTCATCCTGAATAAAACGAACATCGATACGACTCAGCGTGGTCCCTTCCGCAAGGTTTTCACGTGTCCAAAGGTGGCGTCCATCGCAAACCTGAATCACACTTGAAGTCTTTTCCCCCACCTGAGTTTTAAGCTCGAACCTTAGCCTTTTGATTGAATCATTGCCAAATTGCCGGTAGTGACCTGTTCCGACCAGTTGCTGGTCAAACATACGAATCTTATGACGAACCGAAGCCTGAAAACGGGATTCTGAGTGCAGTTGGGCAATCGCTCGCTTCAAAATCGTCTTCGAATCTGTCAATAACTCTTCAGCCCCACCCTGCTCCGTCGCTTTGGATTCAGCGGGTATATCCATGGGATTCCCATCGGTATCGACTGGAATTCCAACATTAAGCGAAGAATTATTTTCCGACGTAGGCGGTGTCTGGGCTTTCAAACTGGGGGAAATAGGGCTGTTTTGGTAAGCGTTTTTAGGCCCAGACAGAATAAAACCTGTCAAAACAAGACATGTAAGTATAGGTAATTTGTACTTCATAGTCCGGTTGTGCCGATTTTATCAAAGATTCGTGCTGTAACGTGCCGATTACTGCCCACAAGGAACTATTGTTTCCTTGCGCCGATATCGGTACCTCCTTTGAGTTAGAAACATTTTAGATGTTTCTCTATTCAGGGGTAAAGCTCAATCAATTTCGAATCGAACATCATACAAAAACTTTTCAGCTCCGGATGGGCTGTAAACATACGAGTCAAAACTCAATAGCAAATTCCATTTACCGTTGTGCAAGTAAAACTGCCATGGGGGAAAACATGAAGACTTTTTCAAAATTATGGGCGGTAGTCGCAATCGCAGCCCTGATGACAACTGGTTGCCAAACCTTCGAGCAACATAATCTGCCTCCAGCTGATCAGCTGCTTCATCCCGGACCTGGTGTTGATGGTCCCGGACCGGGCGTATTGATGCCTCAGGCACCGATGATGCAACCGCAACTTGGTCCCGCACCATCACCGGGGCTGTCGATACAAGTTATCTTCAACCGACCAACCGGTATGCAGATTGGGATCGATACGACTCGTAATGGTAGCTATGAAGGTCAAACACTGGTGACACCAGCTCGTCATGATTTTATGGTTGGAACCAACGGAGACATAGCTCGTATGAAATTAAGTAATATCGAAGGGCACGAAGCTGTTGAGTTGTTCCCGACGATTGAAATTGCTCCTGTAAATCCACGTACTGCGGCTTACCTGGACCACAATGCAATTCCTATACAGTTCACCAACGAGGATTTTGATCAGGTTGCAACTGGCAACTATGTCACTAAAGTCATTTACCTTCCAGATCCGGAATTTCAAGATCTGGCACTGGCGAATGTAGAGACCCTTGTCAGCACTCGTCTTGATCCAGGCGACGATCCGATCGTCGAAGCAGATCGACGCGGTAGTATCATGGCTATCCTGCGAATGGGTAATAAATTAAAAGCTGTGAATCCGGCAGCACCAGCAGCTGCTCCTGCTGCCTTTATGCAGGGTGTACAGGCTGGTCCGGCATTACCGATGACGATGGCGCCAAACTACGTTTCAGGGCTTTCCACTCCACCATGGGGCACTCCCATGACCGCAACCAACATCGGGGTACCAGGCCCTCCACATCTTCCATTTGGAGCTCCTGCCGGTCTTCAGTCATATACTATGCATAATCACACCAAGGTGAATATGCCGGAGCCTGTCCAGCATTTCAATGTTCATATGCGACAAACACCCGGTTACAGCTATCCACAACCTGTAGACACCGTTCGTATTCGTGAGCACAACTACAATCCGGCTGCCATTAACCGACAGCCCCAGCGAGTTCGTAATCAGGTTGTTCCGCAACAATAATATGGTTTTTAACCAGCGACGTTAAATAAGCAGACAATGCCCACGAGTGGAACATCCGGATTCACTTGTGGGCGTTAGCTGCATAACAGACTGGCCTCCCAAGGCTGAAACAACCAACCAAATTTCGATCGATGATTTCCTCCTTTCAAAAACTTACGATCGCATTCACCGTCTTGGCGGTTTTTACCGGGGCGAACTCCCTGCATGCACAGCAGTTCCGTCCGGCACCGAATGCACACTACCCCAATCATGCCTTAATGCCACCAGGGCATGTTGGTTCTCAAATGCTCTTACGAGGCGGACCTATTCCAGGCTATTTCCAGCCGACTCAGGTACGCTGTCCGCAAGGCGGCAAAATAGCAGTTGCTAACGAAGGGAAATTCGTAGCCGGGCAACCTTCGACCCTCAATGTCGGGTTACTTATCGGAAGCCCATATCGTTTCAAAATTACTGAAATACCTGGTCTTCCGGGAACGGAACTATTCCCAACCGTTGAACTCTTAGATCGGCTCCATCCTCCAGCTGGACTCGAGACGCGATTCCCTATTCCAATTCACCTCACCGCTCAGGAATTGCGAATGGCAGCAGAAGGAATGTTCATCACCCGAGTTATCTATCTGGAAGATCCGACAAATCCTGTCGTTGTGCAGGACGACGCGAATCGCCAACGTTTCTTTGATGTTCGGTTTAATGAAGATCCGTTACGAGTCGCTGACCAACTCGGACGTCCTATGGCTATATTGCGAATGGGTTCAAAACAGCCACGTATGGACCGTCAGACCGGACGCTTCATGTTTTCCTCACCGCCGGTACGCACTATTATGCCGGTCAAACAATCCAACGTTCCAGAAGACCAACTGCAACGGGCTATTATCAGTACACCTTCCATTGGACGCCTGAGGTAGACGTAGTGATGAGCAAAACAATGAAAACATCTTCCCGAAGCTACCTGGTTTTAAGCGTTTTCCTGGCTAGCATGATGGGTTGCATAACCCCGGGGACGACATCATCCGGCCCACTGGAAAAACAATCCTTCGAAAATATACCTCGCCCAAATCAACCAGCGAGTCTAACGGTCAGTGATGCTAACTCAAAGCCAATTCATCGGGCAAGTCCTGCTGCTCATCAACAACGCCTTCCGGCGGGAGTCGCGACACAGCAGGGACCGGCCACCCTACCTCCGCAAGCCTATACCGGTCCAAACGCAGGTATTCCCTACCCAGCTCCATGGACGCCCCCGGGGATCTTAGGTCCATTCCCTGAGGACGAATATGTATATCAGGGTGGTGATGCCTACCAACTCACGAACGTCGCTCAGGACTTCAGCATCGACAACCTTGATGAGGAAGATACAATCGCACACTATCATACGTTAGACGGTAAAATCGAAATCGAACGCACTAATCGCATTCCAATTTATGCCCCTCGTTTTGCCTCGATACGCCGTATCGATGGTCTTAATCAATATCGTCATCAAGATCATGTCTATGCCGTAGACAGTCCACTGGCATTAGATGGCACGGCTCAAAATATCGGGCAAGAACAAGTCAAGCAGCATGTTTCGACCCAACGAAACATTGGAACACGTGCAAGTTCTCTTTATCGTGAAAATCAGAAGTTACGAGATATGGCACATCAAGTTGCCAGTACCGAGGATAGCCAAATGCTAAAGCCTCAGGTCGGCGATCTGCTCAACACCAAAGTGAACATCAAAAATTCTCAGGAAGCGCAGCTTAGTATTCAGCAGCAAACGGCACTGGCTCAAAGCGACGAAGAGACCGTCAAAGAGTACGCGTATGACCTGCTACCCTACAAAATACTGGCCAACAATAGAATTCAAACCAATTACCACTACGAAATTGCTGACGGTAATAGCCGACTGGATATTAAAAAGGTCGCATCGAAACAAGACGCATTACCCGGAGAGCTACTTGAATTCACGATCACCTTCAAAAATACCGGGGATAAGGCAATTGGGAATGTCACGATTGTTGATCACCTAAGCCGTCGACTTGCCTATGTGGAAGACAGCCAGAACTGCACGGTCGAATCTGAATTCTTCGTGAATCCAACGGGCAAGGACAGTGCCATTCTTCGCTGGGAAATAATCGAACCGATGAACGTCGGTCAGTCCGCACAGGTTACATTCAAGTGCCGAGTTCGCTAAACGGGCTTTAATCTTCTTCGTTTTCAGGTACAAAAAAGAACTTCTCCTGAGACCATTGCTGAACTGCCGCCGTTTTACGGGTATAGGGGAACGATTGGGCAGGAATCTCTTTAATCATCGTCCGTTGGCGACTGGCCGCTGCTGCAAACATCTGATCGATGGAAAAGAAGCGACTCGCATTGAGAATCGGAACTGTGTCCAGATCCGATTCTGCGAGAGCTTCCAGCCCTATCGCATCTAGCTCTTCGAATAAACTTGCGTACATAACCAGAGAAGCCGGGCCTTTCGATCCGAGCACCATCAATTTGGCGTTTTCATTAACCTTTAACATTTTCAGTGTTTGGATCGCTCGCCGTACATCCCAAATCTGCATGCCACCAAGCGATTCTCCTAAAAGGTAAAAACGTCGGCGATGTTGGACCTGTTTTCGGGGAGACTGATCCCATACCGTACGTCCGATGCCCCGGGGGGCCACATAGGCCCAGACAGCATCGTTCTTGAGAGCCCTTTGGCGAAACGCCTCAAAATCAGGCAAACCTTCAGGTGTCTCCGTCGGAAACACCTCGTCACTTAAAACATCACGATCGCCAAAAGCGTCCTGATAAAAGCCCAGAAAATCGTTCCAGTCTTCATCACTTTGCACCTGACAGAGGACCTTCGAAGCTTTTACAAGATCCTTACGGTGTACCGTATATAGTCTTAATTTAATCCCTGCCTGACTGATGAAATCATAGGAAGTCATCACTAGGTCTTCCGCATACGCATCTGCAATTTTACGTACATTTAAGTCAACAGGATTTTCTGGCCAGGCTCGAAATGCCTTTGCCAGCAAAGTGTCCTGAACATCCTCGACTAACAAATCCACGGCGCCCGACGTATCTGCCACGTCCAGCAAATCAGCCACCGGTACAAACGAATGACTGATCTTCGTATTTTGTTGGTCCTGTGGAAGAGCTTCTTTGAAGACTTGTAACTCCTGCGGCTTAAAGAATTTCTCTGCCGGCACTCGTATCAGATCATCGTCACCTTTCAGGAAATGATTGAACCAACGGAAGGCGTGAACCCGCAGTTCCTGAGTGTCTTTATGAGGACCCGATGTCACATGCAGAGAAACTTTATCAGCTGCCCCCAACAATTCGTAGACCTGACGAGTCTTAACAAACGTGCGATAAACGCCATCGAGCGGAAAGATTCTATCATTATCCGTATTGCTAATCAGCAGCGGACGAGGTGCCATCAAAGCAGCCACCATGGGATAGTCCCATTGATATGTATTCACCATGAACATGCAGTCACAATGCCCCTCAACAGTACCGTCCACTACATGGTTCCGTAAATCTGTGATGCCAGCAACCGGGACTGCCACTTTAATCCTTTGATCCAGTGCCGCAATCCACCAACTATAAGCACCTCCACCGCTACGTCCTGTCACACCTAAGCGTTCGCCATCCACCTCTTCCCTGCTCTGCAAATAGTCGAGGGCCCGAATACAATTCCAGGCCTCCACCCCCGCCGGTGTATAACCCCGATTAAGCCACCAAAAGTAGCCATAGGAGTAAGTTCCATGGTGAATGCCTTCAATTTCACCCAATTGCAGGGTATCAATCGTCAAACAAACATAACCATTTCTGGCGAACCAGCTGCCATGATGGTGATAGTTCACTTTGTTACCGTAGGAAACATCTCCTTCTTTCACACGGCCGTGGCCACAAACGTAGAGAATCGCTGGTAACTTTTCGTTTCGCTCTTTAGGAATATATAGATTCCCCGTCACATAAAGCCCTGGGCGAGATTGAAAATGAATATTCTCAACCGTAAACTCTTCATGCTCTGTCGTTCCAGTGACTTTAGCACGCAAAGCAGTACGTTCCGGCATCGGGCTAAGGCCCAGCATCTCCTGAAGTTGTTGCACGTATTCGGAACGTTTCTCAAGCCAGTCTTCTTTGGTAGTAATCCCTTCCAGATACCGATTCTCTAATGCTTTTGTGCGCAACTGAAAGTAATTTGCAAGCATGGCATCGCCCCGTGATGTATCAATGGGCTGCTGGCCAACTAACAGACATGGCCAAAGAGCCACAAGCATCAGAATTCGAAGAGACATGGAGCACCTCAATAGATTTCTCATAGAAGAATGAAGCCTTTATTATACTGCTTTAAAGACGTACATTCACCGAATAGCAAACTGACCTCGTTTCCGCCAACCATATCACGGATTAAAATGAAAACCTTGCACAAGAAGTGCTTTCAAGAATTCACCCCCATGAAGAAAGCTCCGCCTTTATGAGCCCTCTTTCCAAACGTACTCAACGTATCGACAGCAGCGGAATCCGCAAAGTCTTCGATCTGGCACGCTCTCTGAAAGACCCGGTCAATTTATCGATCGGACAACCCGATTTCGATGTTCCGGAATCCATCAAGCAGGCAGGGATCCAGGCCATTCAGGATGGCTTTAATGGCTACACACCGACTCAGGGCCTGCCGCAATTACGTGAAAAAATGCAAGCGGCCGTGGACGCTGAATATGGGCATGATGATCGTCAGGTTTTTGTAAGTAGTGGAACAAGTGGAGGCCTTGTTCTTGCCATGCAGGCTCTGGTGGACCCCGGTGATGAAGTTATCCTGTTCGACCCATTCTTTGTCATGTACGAACCGCTTGTGCAACTTGTCGATGGAATTCCCGTACTCATTGATACCTATCCGGACTTCAAAATCGACATCAGCAAAGTGGAAGCAGCCATTACGGACAAAACAAAACTGGTCATCCTCAACAGCCCTTCAAATCCCACGGGGTATGTCCCCTCAAAAGAAGAGGTTCACGCATTGGGAAAACTTTGTTTTGAAAAAAACATCGTATTGATTTCCGACGAGATCTACCGCAAGTTTGACTACGATGGAGACTTCAGTAGCCCTGCCGCTGTGAACCCGAAGACTTTGGTGATTGACGGTTTCTCGAAGAGTCACGCAATGACTGGCTGGCGATTGGGAATGGTTCATGGTCCGTCAGAGATCATTTCCACTATGCTGAAAGTTCAGCAGTACAGCTTTGTATGTGCACCTCAGCCCGTGCAATGGGCGGGGATGGAAGCCATGGACGTCGACATTACTCCGTATGTCGATAGGTATCGTAAGAAGCGAGACCGAATCGTGGAAGCATTAAGTGCCAAATATGAGATCGTAAAGCCGGGCGGCGCGTTCTATGTTTTCCCTAAAGCACCGTGGGGAACTGGCAGTGAATTTGTAGCCAAGGCAATTGAAAACAATCTCCTGATTATCCCTGGTAATATTTTCAGTGAAGCAGATACACACTTTCGTATTTCTTATGCGGCTAGTGATGAGATCATCGATCGTGGCATCGAAATCCTGCTAGAGATCGCTTAGTACTTAAACCAGTTCGGCGCGAAAGAGACGAGAAGAAGGCTTTCGCCAAAAAAAGCCCGCCAATTCCTACCGGAAATGACGGGCTTAAAAGAATAAATGAATAAAATTATGCACTCTTCTTAGCCGGCTTCTTCTTTCCAAAGAGATCTTTCTTGCCGTGAAGCACTTCGAGATCCAGTGTATAACTTCCGGAACCTGCTCGGTCGGGAAGCTCATACATGATATCCAGCATGACTTCTTCAGTGATAGAACGTAACCCACGGGCACCTGTTCCTTTATCGACCGCTCGCTGAGCAATCGCACGGGCTGCATCCTTTGAGAACTTCAGCTGGCAGTCTTCCATTTCGAAGAGGCTTTCGTACTGACGAAGCAAAGCATTCTTAGGTTCAGTCAGTACTCGAACCAACCCTTCCTCATCCAAAGGTGTCAGCGAAGTGACTACCGGCAAGCGACCGATAAGTTCCGGAATCAAACCGAATTCGAGCACATCATCCGAAGTCACCTGAGTCATCAAGGCAGCCATATCCGCCTCTTCTTTGTATCCAACCTGCTGGCCGAATCCCATCGTTTGATTCCCTAATCGTTTGCGAACAATATCATCCACACCGACGAAGGTTCCACCGCAAATAAACAGAATATTAGACGTATCGATCTGAATATACTGTTGTTCCGGATGCTTACGGCCACCCTGGGGAGGAACATTGCAAACCGTACCTTCCAGCATTTTCAATAATGCCTGCTGGACACCTTCCCCGGATACATCGCGGGTAATGGAAACGTTTTGCGAAGTTTTGCCGATCTTATCCAACTCGTCGATATAGACAATCCCGCGTTGTGCAGCTTCCACGTCAAAATCTGCCGAGTGAAGCAATTTCAACAATAGATTTTCAACGTCCTCACCAACATAACCGGATTCTGTTAACGTAGTCGCGTCGCCAATCGCAAAGGGTACATTCAGTACACGGGCTAGAGTTCTAGCCAGTAGTGTTTTCCCAGAGCCGGTTGGGCCAACCATCAGAATATTGGATTTCTCAATTTCAACCTCACTGTCTGACCAGCGATGGTTGAGACGTTTGTAATGATTATGAACTGCGACTGCCAGTACTTTCTTAGCGTTAGACTGACCAATCACATATTCATCCATCCGCGCCACGATATCACGCGGGGTAGGAATGTCTTTGAACAGATTGCCATCGCCATCTTTACGTTTCTTTTCTGAATCGATAATCGTGGAGCATAATTCGATACATTCACCGCAGATATAAACATCGCCAGGGCCTTCAACAAGAGGTCCTACGTCACGATAGCTTTTGCGGCAGAAAGAACAGAATGCGTTCTTCTTTGATTGGCTTCCGCCCTTTTTGTTTCCGTCGTCTTTTCCGATTGGCATGGCTTCTCCTTTGGGACTCCAAAACCAACAGCTCTTTATTCCAGGACACTTATAATCTATGTCTGTTTTGAGTTATGGCTGTGGTAGAAGGGGGTATTCCCTGAGGTTCGCTCGTATTTGGCCATAAGCCGCCAATGTATCTGATTTCCAAGATGAAATCTCACAGGCAATGCTTGAGGCTAAAAACAATTAGTTGGTGCTCATCCATGACGATCAACTAGCGCGTCTTTTTCCTGATTGCATCCCTGATCTCCCAGATCAGGATTTGATAAGTTGAGCCAGAAGGAGCGTGTTGTTACTAATACAACCGGACTATTCGTCCAAATCTGCATCTTCCTTGGAATCGACGAAGTCCGCCGTTTCCTGATGCACTTGCTCTCCTAGCACAGTCTTAATACTTCGGAATTCGGACGCCGAAATGTCACCCTTGCTATGAATTTCCTGGAAATTGTCTAGGTGATCCTTGGCCTCTGGTATGTCTTCGTCGATGCGACCCCGAAAGTTTGTCAGAACGTACCGTGCAATCAGTATCAGGACTACTAGAATCGCTATACTCAGTACAATTCGCGTTCCTGGAGTTGTTAGTATGTCCGACATATTGAATCGCTAGAGAGTGAAGAAGGAAAGGGGTTTCACAAGCCAACGGCGATTACTCATTGCGAGTATCAGCCACAATCTGTTTATATTGTCGAGCCAAAGCTTCGATTCGTCCAAAGTCTCCGGCTTCAACAGCACTCTTCTCTACTAATGCCCCTCCGACTCCCAATGCTACAGAACCAGCCCGTAGAAAATCGGCCGCGGTGTCTAAGTTGACTCCACCGGTTGGCATAAAACGACATTGTGGTAGAGGCCCACGCAATCCTTTGATATGAGCCGGACCACCAATATCTGCGGGAAATACTTTCAAAATATCAGCACCCGCCTGCCAGGCTGTCACGGCTTCAGTGGGTGTAAAGATCCCCGGAGTAACGACTTTATCATAACGACGACAAAGTTTGATCACCTCAACATCTGTTGAGGGCGAAACAATGAATTCGGCACCAGCCAAAATAGCTGCTCGACAGGTTTCCGTATCCAGGACAGTTCCCGCTCCCAGTAAGATCTTATCACCAATGCGGCGTTTCACTTCCTGAATAACTTCCACCGCGTTGGGAACCGTGAAAGTGACTTCCATCACATCAACACCACCAGCTACCAAAGCCTCCGCAACGTCTGCCAGCAATTCACCGGACTCCGCTCGAATTACAGCAACAATTCCACTTTCCATCATGCGAGACAAGTTTTCATGAGCACTCATTAGGTGGCCTTCTTTATAAAAATCTACTTGAGAGAGTATTTCGAGTTGCAAGACTCCAATATATCAGCCTCAACAGAACTACCGGTAGCCTGTGGAACAATTATTTGCAGTCAGAACCGCTTGAAAACCGATAAATATAGTGAGGATTTACCCTCCTACCACGAAGCTCCGACGGATCGGATTCCACCTTTCGTAATACTAAGTATCTTTTAGAAACCACAGAGATTCCGACGTGCATGAAAGACTGCGACATCTTGTACTTCTCTTGTTAGCGAGCCTTTTCGTTACCAGTAGCATTGATGCGCAGCAAAAACAATCTCAGGCCAAGCTCTATACCACACACAGTCGCAATATCACATTCCCATATCGCGTGAGTAATATAGGAGCAACCACGAACGTCACACTGCTTGTTTCTATGAACCATGGGAAAACATGGAAGCAACACGCGCAGCAGTCGCCTGACCAAAAGCACTTCTCTTTCAAAGCTCATCGTGATGGAGAATTCTGGTTTTGCACCCGGACCAATTTACAAAAACACGTCGTCCCATTGAAACTCCAGCCGGAAATAAGAATCTATGTGGACACAATACAGCCGAAAATCAATCTGAGGGCTGAAATCAGTGCTGAATCAGAAGTAATCCTTCACGGACAGATTCTGGATCCAACGATCGCTCCGCAAAACGTACGAGCTGAATTTCAACCAACACCTGAATCGGCGTGGCAACCATTCAAGCTGGAATCCGCTCCAACATTCCTTCGTCCCGGAATACTTCAACTCACTGGACGCTGGCGGCCAAACATCGATACTCGTGTTGTCACCTTGCGGGTGACAGCAACGGATGGTGCAAAAAACAAAACGGTCGCTCAAAAACAAATCTTCCTACCACCGCTGAATCTTCAGCGAATCGATCAATACAGTCTGGTTCAAAATCCCTATACCGGTCCTGTACCACACGAAGGAGCCATTCGTTGGCCCGCAGATACTGGCCCGGATCTGCAAACATCTGAAAACATCCATTCTGTCACCTCACAATCAATCGATGAATCTAAAGTAGTCTCCGGAGGGACTCCGACCTTTGCTCCTCCTACCGATGTCAAAATCCATCAGGCCAACCAATCCAAATTCAAACTCAACTACAGCCTCAATAATACGGCCGGTAGCGTGACTGAGGTACAGTTATGGGCGACCGAAGACGGTGGACAAACCTGGGCACAATGGGGCGTCGACACGGACAAACAAAGTCCTCTTGAGGTTGAACTGCAACGCGATGGGATCTATGGCTTCAAAACCGTCGTTATGACAGCCAAAGGTAGTGCAAACACTCAGCCATTACCTGGTTCCAATGCCGATCTGTGGTTGCAGGTGGACACCATACAACCAGTGTTAAAACCAGGGACTATCTCGCACTCGAATGAAGCCGGTATCCCGGAAATCCTTATTCGCTGGGAAGCTAAAGATGAGAACTTTGGTACCCGTCCAATACGTCTACACTACCAAACAGCTACCGATACCGCGTGGCATGAGATCTCATTGGCCGTCCCCAACACAGGTATCTATCGCTGGAACCTTGATCCAAGTAGTCAAACGCAACTGCGAATTAAGCTCGAAGCTTTTGACAAAGCCGGCAATATCTCGACAGAAATCATCGCTACAGAGTAGCGTGCGTTGATTAGTTCTTCAATCGAGACCGTTTAAAGAGGGATAGATCGAAACGAGACTTGGTATCTGTTGCCATATCAGCCAGAACCTCACCTAAGGCGGAAGTAAACTTAAAGCCGTGTCCGGACAGTCCCGCAGCGTAAACAATCCTCGGATCATCTTCACACTGATCAATAATAAAATGACCATCCGGACTCATTGTGTACATACAGACAGTATGGTCTGTCGGGGTATCCGTGACGCCCGGCAGATGCTTTTTAAGGAATCGGTGTACATCATCCCGTTCTTCAGGATCCAGAGTACGATCCACCGTTAACGGATCTTGAACCTGCTCGCCACCAGTATGCCTGGCCACTTTAAGCCCCCGCCAGTCACTAGCTGGAAATCCATAGTAATGCCCCGCCTCGGTCTCAAACAAAAAACTAGGGCAACCGCTCTTACGAGAGTACTGACTTTCGTCCGCAGCGAACCAATGTAATGGTTTTCGTACAACGGTTAATTGTTGACTTAACTCAGGCAACAGCTCGCGAGCCCAGGTACCCAGCGTGACGACCACACGGTCTGCAGTAAACACACCCTGCGCCGTCTTAACGCGGACAGCTTCAGCGTCTGAGTCGATTGACATAATTGTTTGGTCACAAAAAGTCTCAGCACCGGCCCACTGTGCGAGCTCTACATGAGCAGAGACACATTGTTCTACCAGTAGAAAACCTGCACGCTGTTCATAGACCACGGAATGCTCCGGCGCAAAAGAGAACTGAGGCCATCGTTGAGCGGCCTGTTCCCTTGTCAAATGCTCCACTTCTAAACCGTGTTCAGCGGCACTGGCAAGCACCCCCGGTACAAGTTCGCCCTCTTCAGGCCCTGCTTCGACAATTCCGGTTTCATAGTAAACGTCGCGACCGTGATCCTCACTTACCTGTTCCCAAAGCTCAAAGGCTCGCTGTACTAAAGGAACGTAGGACGGATGTTCGAAATAAGATTGCCTGATAAGCCGCGTGTGCCCGTGCGAACTACCACGGTCATGAGCAATAGGAAAGCGATCCAAACCTGCAACGTGAAGACCACGTCGTGCAAGGTGGTAAAGTGCAGCACTCCCTGCTCCACCTAACCCCAAAACCAGATAATCAAAATGTCGCTTGCTCATATTAAAGCACTATGAAGCTCTGGGGGGTTGGAAGTCACGGTCTAAATAAATAATGAGCTTCTCTAACGGCAAGGAAGAACGTGAAAACTTGTTCTTCAAATCCAAGTCCGCCTCGAGAAGCCAACGCATGAAGTGAGTGATTCTGGCACTCCCTAATGACGACAATTGTCCCTTCGTAAATTTTCCACGAAACTTGGCTGCTCCACCAAGTTCATCTGCGATGCATTGCTGCACTGCCTGCTGTCCCGTTAATCCCTGTCGTAGATGCCGTTGCATTCCACGAGTCATACGAACAAATTTACGATAGGAGTAGGACATACCACCAAAGATCTGCCTAAGATCCTGCCCCTCTCTCAACAGGTTATCAAGTAATTCCAAGGCAGCTCCTGAGTTACCGGTGACCGCGGTATCAACCATCTCGAAAGTATTCTTTTGATGCCAACCACTTACAAGTTCCTGTACCTCCTGGACTGATACCGTCGCTCCTTCTTCAAGAAGAAGTACAAGTTTGAGTAAATTCATCTCCACGACCCCGGCGTTGCTATGGGAAAGCTCGAGCATTAACTCGGCGGCATCTGAACCAAGTGTTAGATTGTGAGCCTTCTTCGCCCAGGTACTTACCCATTTCACGGCCTGAGTGCGTATCGCCTTCTCCGGCTTTTTCCAAGTCGATGGTTCCGGTATGCGGCAGTCGATCACACGATCGTCGGGACTAAGCTTCTTATAAAGGGACGTATTGCCTGGAAAAGAACTTGCTTCAAGAATCATCAGGCCCGGGTGATAATCCGCTTTCGCATATTTGAGTAGTCGATCCTTGTTCGTCTTGAGGAAAGCTTCACGATTAAGTGTTCGTTTATCCACGTTGGGAACAATGGCGACCTGGATACCGTCACCGCCAAACAGAGACGCCGTGCTGACTTCATCGATCACTTCCGCCCATTCCGGCAGATCGTCAAAATATCTGACATTATCCGTACCCTCCGGAGAAGCTTTGGCGAGGATCGTGTCGATTGCCTGACGATGAAGGAAGTAATCTGAGCCGACAAGTACGCAGATTCCGCTAGTCGGAGCTTTCTCCGGCGAACGCAACAAGTCAAACACATGGAGTGCAGGCATCGATTTATCTTCCGTGACATGAGAGAGGCTGTCGCTGCGAGCAAGAGTACAAAGGAAGCTCAACAACTGGTATCTTGACAGTAACCACTATCAATATAAGTATAGAAATAACTCGCCCGTATATGTTCTGCTATCCCTCCGGTATGACTGGATTTTCGGAAATTTGCGTCCTGAAATCAACGAACCACGGATTGTTACCTAACGGGTGCAGTGATGCCCCCTTCGTCTAGTGGCCCAGGACGCCGTTCTCTCCGAACGGAAACAGAGGTTCGAATCCTTTAGGGGGTACTTTTCTCTTTTTGTATTCGATGCACAGCGTGGCATCGGGCTGAATACGCTGCTTTTGAGCAATGACTTTATCTACTAAATTCGCTGTGCCCTGCCCTGCACCGCGCTGCTGTGTCACATTTGTGTCACGGATTCTGTAATCTTCCTGAATGTCCAAATCATAAGACATCCTTTATCCGCGCCCTGAATCGCCGAGTTATGCATCTATGATAGGTAGAGACTACCTTAAAAAATGAAAGCCATTATGAACAGATTCTCAAAGTTACTAGCCATCTGTTATGGCGTTTTGATAGTATCCGGGTGTGGAGATTGTGAGCCTCAGAGTCAACTAAAAGATCGTTAACAGCTATGAAGTTTTTACATGCCTGATGAATTTGGCGAAATCTACGGTCACCCTGAACTGCTTCCCAACGAACTTAAGGGACTACGGGAAATCCGTTGTGACCAATGCGGCCACGAGATGCAGATTCTCGAACAATATGAAAATGCGTCGGTTGCTTGTGCTCGATGCGGGCAAGCAATCACTCTCCATGGAGTTGGCTTAGAAATTCCTGAGGATGCAATTGAACTGAAGGATGGTCCGATCTCAGTTTTTACTTATGAACGCCTAAAACAACGCCGAAGGGAACGTCAACAACGTTTTATCAGGAGCTTGATTGTTCCAGCGTTAATTACAGTGGTCTATATTGTTCTGCAAATTATTGGAAAGCTCTAGTTCTAAATTTGAGCAGGATTTCCATAACATCTATTTTCAAACCAACACTTTTCTCAATTCTGACCAAACTCTAGCGTCAACCACCTCACCTCTCATTCCATACCGGAGAGTACTCTGATGAGATTACCCCCTCTTACTCATTCAGAATCTCTAAATAAAGTTGCTTGAGGATGGTGGGTTGTTAATGATGTGACCAAAATCTAACGTTACCAAATGTGTCGCCGATAATGATCTTCTTGTCACTGTTATCGACGATTGCCCGAATCGGGATGCCTTGCTCAAGAATCAAGGAATTAGTCTGGTTACTGCTCGTCTTCCAAGCCTTTACGAGATTGTCTCTACCGCTTGAGATCAATCCACCGTCTTTACGAAACTGCACTGATAAGACACCGCTTTGTAGCTTTCCGGAAAACCCCTCCGGCCGTGGCGGCGAATGTCCATTAGTACTCTGCATCGCTACAAACCCGGTTTCTGCATTCCACCAAATCAGCCGCCCATCATCCCCGGCACTTGCCACTACTTTGCTATCACTTCGCCAGGACAACCCTCGTACTGATCCCTTATGGCTATCGAGTGATAACAAAATCCCACCGCTGTCAGCACTGCTTAAATACAAATTGCCGGCACGGTCACCAGTTGCGATCTGAGTACCATCAGGACTAAATGCGATGGATGTAACCCAGTCCGTGTGACGCTCAATCTGATAGACTTCCTCTCCGCTCTCTGTTGAATACGCCTTTGCAATTCTCCCGGGACCACCGAAAGCAACAAGTTTCTGATCGGGACTGATGTCAGCTGCCAATACCGTATCCAGTTCGTCGCCGAAACGGCCGACCACCTTACCTGTTTTCACGTCGTATAGCACCACTGAGCCACTATGGCCTGGCTGGCCGCCAGCCGCCATTAGAATTGCACCGTTTTGACTGAATTTCAAGACATACGGTACACCAGGCTCAAACAAAAGATGTCCAATCTCTTCTTCAGTATCGGTGTTAAACAACCGTATTTGCTTATAACCGCTTGCAGCTGCCAGTGGTGCCCAGGGACTTGCTGCCAGGCCTAGTATCGCCATATTTCTGGATGTGGGAGCGACCTCAACCTCCGGTAAATCGACGGGCATTGCGGGCGGGCCATCCGGCTTGGCATTGGCTGATGTCCCCGGAACAAAGGTCAGTGTGCTTTTAGCCAGAAGTGCTTTACTCGAGGATGTTTCACGTAACCCGGTATCGATCCACTTACCGATTAAGGTAATCACCTCCTCTGGAAGACGCGGTGACTCAGGCGGCATTCTTGCTGCATCGTCCTCATTAGTGATTGCCTGCATGAGAACACTTGTGCCCGACTGTCCGGCTTTGACTACCGCCCCGGCACTGCCGCCTTGCAACAGAGTCGCATAGTTTTGGAGATTTAGATCCGCATTTTGATCATCATTGCCATGGCATTTAAGACAGTACTTCTGCAGTATCGGCTTGATATCATCAGCAAAAGTGACGACCTCGTCCTTTTCGCTTGCGTTTAAATCACTACGAAGCGTTGGTGACATCACAATCACCAAAACGAGTCCTACCTGTAGGTTTCGGTTAAATATAATTCCGAGCATTTTAGTGATTCGTCATGAACTCCGTGGAATTAATTAATGCCCAAAGGATATCTTCGTAGGGCTCCTTTTGGTCGTGGTCTTCACCGATGAGTTCCTTCATCGTGGCCAACTCTTTGCCGGTTGGGGATCGACTCAGGCAACAAATGAATAACTCCTCAACGATTTCTTCCGGAGAGTTTTTTTTCTGCATCAGTCTGGGGATCAGTCCTGACAACACAGCCTGCTGCACGTTATTTCCAACCGCCATGTGCAGAGTCTGTGACAGAGTCGCTTCGGACTTGGTTTCACAGGCACAAATCGTATTGCGGCTTGACCGTCCAAACAACTTCAGAAAGTCGTCTCGCCAAAGCGGTCCAGCCGTATCCCCCGGAGTGCGCGGATAAAATTCAATGGCCTTCGTCCCTTTGGGGAAGTCCCTAAATGTCCTATCCCACTCAGTCGCCTTGATGATCGAATCCAGCAGGACGTCAGATCGCAGTCTCCTCAGACGGGATCGCGAAAACTGTCGGTCATCAGCTTCATTCCCTGCATTCGGTGTGGCGGAAAGTTGGTATGTACGGGAATTGCAGATATCACGGATTAACGCACGCAGGTCGAAACCGTTTTTTACAAAATTCCTACTCAATGCATCTAACAACGGACCGTTGGTGGGTGGATTGGAAACTCGCATATCGTCCACCGGTTCAACCAATCCGCGGTGAAAGAAATGAGCCCAAACACGATTGGTGTAATTTCTGGAAAACAGCGTATTATCGGGTGCGGTAAGCCATTCTGCCAATGCGATACGAGAGTCTAATCCCGCCTTTATCGGTGATTCGCCGCCGATCACGGTTGCTGGCATTTCTCGGCCGTCCACCAAATGACGCACAGGTGGAGCGTTACGCTTGTTGTAGATATAGAACTCTCTTGGTTCAGCACCGGCCTTACGCGTAATACCTGTGAAAAAACTCACAAAGCCGTAGTAATCATCCATCGTCCACCTATCAAACGGATGATTGTGGCATTCGGCACATTGGATTTGTACACCGAGAAATAACTGTGAAAAATCCGCAGCAAAGCTCTTGGGCTCAAATCGGACACTGTGCACCAACATCGTGTATAGGTTTGTTGGGCCATCGGTTAGATTGCTTCCACTGGCCGTTACTTGTTCATACACGAATTCGTTGACCGGACGATTTGCTTCAACCTGATCATGCATCCACTGATAATATGATTCTGCGGCTTTTAGATCAGTCGCTACAGGCGTGTAACCACCTCCCATTAAACGGACTGACTCTGCCCACAATCCGGTCCAAAGATCTGTAAAATCCTCACTTGCCAGCAGTTCGTCAATCAAAACTGCACGCTTGTTAGGACTATCGTTCGCGATAAATTGCTTGTACTGCTCAACGCTTGGCGGTGCACCGGTCAAATCCAGATAAACACGTCGGATGAACTCTGAGTCGTTGGATAATTGCGACGGGTTTAGCTGGAGTTGCTCTAACCGGTCAAATACCAGTTCATCTATATAGTTGACAGGGTCCATACCCAACCAGGTGTATTCAGCATCCTGCGGTAGCACGATGACTTCACTTCCTACAGTAAATCGGTCGAACCGCGCGAAGACGTAGGTGTCACCTTTGGCGTGAGATGACACAAGACCGTCGTTTGAAATCGATGCGGTATTGTTATTATTAGAAAAGAACAATGACAAGTTAGTGACATCTCTTAAAGAACCGTCTGAGTATCTGGCTATTACTTTTGTGGGAGCACTCTTCTCGATTCCATCAAATTGCATCTGCGGTGGATCAATCGTGATATCTACAGGAACAGCAATCTGGTCTTTGTCGTTTTTGGCACCCTGCTCTATCCATGTTAGAAGCGTTTTGTAATACGAGCTGTCTTTTTTGAATCTCTGTCCACCAGTATGAGCAACGGCACCGGTCGCTTTTAGTAATAACAGGCTTTCTTCGGGCACGGCCATATTGATTCGTCGGCCAACGATTTCCTCAGTGAGACGAAAGTAATCACCCTGTTTGTCGAAGCCGAAGAGTGAAAGTACGAAGCCATCCTTGCCCCTTGAACTTCCATGGCATGTTCCCTGATTGCAGCCGGCGCGGAAGAATACCGGCATCACATCGTTGGCAAAACTGAGCTGCTTTTGTTGCGATAAAAGATCCGCAGAAATAATCAAAAGCAACAGGAAGCAGAGCATTGATCGATTCACGTTACTCTCCTCCTTTACTCGTAGCAGGGTCCACCCGCAGCGTACCGTTTTGCGAGACCTGCCGAATAGATTGCCCATCGATGTTGTAGGTTACCTCACATTTCAATTCTTTGTATTGTCCGAGTAGTGCTTCTTCGGTTGCCTTGAGCGTAAACGTAATTTCTTCTGTGTCCGATTCGATATGATAATCTTCACCAACCGTGGTCACCCCCTTGGGCAGACCCAGTAAAGAAACCCTGGCGGCACCAGTAAACGGCTGTAAATGTTCAACTTTGCACTTCAGTTCGGCTGTTTGATTTCGCCGAATCGTCCCACTGGGAAACTTGATCGCCACGTACGGTGAAGTCACAACCAAGTCAAAGAAACCTGATGACACTCGCCGCACCCCCACTCCGGATTCCCAATCTCCCTCCTTGGTGTGACCGTTCATGGTCATACGATAGGTCCCCGGCCTGGCCGAAGGTGAAGCACTCAGTAAAAACTCTGCTTCGGACTCGCCTGCGGGTATTTCCAGTCGGCCGCCGGCTGAAACGCCTGGTGGAAACCAATCCGGTTGCATTTCGACGGGACCATGAAAACCTTCATTTCGATTAATTCGAACCTTGAAACGCAATTCACCAGCCTGCGAGATCGGGATGTTCGGCTCAGTAACATCTATTGTAAAAGGAGAGGATTCCACGACTCCCAGTGCATAACGCTGTAAGTGTGCATGGTGCCAACTGCGTCCACCAGAGTGATTAATAAACGGGATATACGCCTGACTGCTTGTATCAATAAAGCTACCATCATCCACACGCTTCAATAGAATATGAAACAGGTGTGCCGACGGTACTGCGTCCGCATCTGCGACGAACAGGCAGGGAATTCCATTCATCCCGGATGTATAATCAGGCGCGATCATCCTGACACCTTTAGGTAATCCCACTGGTACTAGTTGCAAGGCGCCGTCATAGGTATTCCCGTTTTCCTCGGCGATGTAAACATTGACGGACCATTTGTTGCCCTGAGGAATAATAAAACCGGCTGTCCGATTCGTTTCAAAACGATCGTTGGCCCAACTGACCGTGTGGTTGTGAATGGTGTCACGAACCTCAGCAATCTCCACTCGATAAACAAAATATTCGCCTCCGAGTCCACGCAAATCATGAATGCCGATCAAATGGATACCGTCATCCTGTGGCGTATGATTAGCCGAGCCATCGAGCAGTTCAGGACGCTGAAGCCCGCGTGGGATTACAGGTTTGCCCCTCTCAATCCATGTGGCATCGTCAATGGAGAGGGCGACATCCTGCTCCTCAATGTGTCGCACCCAAACACTACTATCAATGGGGCTACCATTTCCTCGCGCAAACACACGGATACGGTACTTCACCCCCTTCTTCATAAACACTTTAAACACGTCTTCTTCACCGGCGGTAGCGATCACACCATTTAGTGCCACCGGCGCTTCGTGCGTTTGGTTCATCTGAGCCTCTAACGCATTAGGAAATGGACTGACACGCAGTGGCAGGTGAGAAGGAGGTTTCCCACCTGACGAGTCGGGATAAAAACTGAAGTCACCTGATTTGGTAGGCCAGGTTATTTTCTCTGAATAGGTCCCAAGTCCGTCTCCCAGTAGCTGAACAGTTTCTGTCGTACCGGCCTGACCACCAAGTGGGTAGGCGAGGACCGGCCGCATAAAATTACCGATATGCGCACGATAGAAAATCCATCGCCCACCTTTATAAAGCTGCTGCCGGATATGAATGAAGTATGTGCCCGAGTACGGCGCTGCGATGCTCAAAATTGGATCCTGAACATGTAAGTCGCTGTCGTCGCATGAAGCGAGTACCCTTCCATCCTCATCGAGAATTCGCACGAGCAAATCATATTCAGATTCTGCATATGCCTTGTCGCATAACCTGACACAATCGAGTTCTACTGAGATCCTTTCCTTCGCATTTGCCTGAATGGAGTAGTAGTCATGGTCGAGTTCTCGCGCGACCTTTATTTGACCAGCAACGGTGTGGTTCATAGGAACAGGCTGCGCCGTTTCCAGCGAGTCGTTTGGCGACGTGATGGCTACCTTGCTCTCTTTGACAATGGTATTACCGCCGTTGTAGGTAACTTCAAATCCACCGCGTTCCAGTTCCGGAATAATTGGAAATGGACCAACCCAAAAGGTAGCCACCGAGGTGAGTGTGTCTTTCGTGCGCAGTCGAAGTGGGTGTTCTCCAAGCGGGCAATCCTCGGCAATTTCAAAAATGCACCGCACTTGTTCTTTGACATAACCGCCGTGATGCAGGCTAATCCCATTCTCTAGGTCCGGTAGGTTTTCAAATGCAATGGCCTTGATACCAGGACGATAGAAAAGCACTTCACGAGCATCTTTGATGTTTAGCCCCTGCATGATCACAGAAACTTGTGTGCCCTGCTGACCACTACGCGGCGTAAGGGCTTCAATGTTACGACGCTGGAAAGCGTGCAAATCTGCGACACCGATGTGGAACCACAGAACTGAGCAGAGAATGAGAACGTGCTTGAGCAATGACATTAGGCCAGCAGTCCTTGTACGACCTTGCCCTCTTTTACGATTTCGATAGGGCGAGTGCCAAAGGCCAGCAGCTCTTTGTTGGAGTCAATGCCAAGCTGGTGGTACACCGTGCAAAGAAAATCCTCCAGCGAGACCGGGTTTTTGTCGGGCTCACTGGCCGTTGCATCCGAAGCACCATAAATCTGGCCCTGAGCAATACCGCCTCCGGCCAGCATCATACTATAACTGCGGGCCCAGTGATCGCGACCGCTTGCCGTGTTAACCCTTGGCGTCCGTCCGAACTCGGTAGTCACCATTACCAGCGTTTCATCCAGCATACCCCTTTGATCCAAATCCGAAATTAGTCCGGCGATGGCATGATCCAGGGCCGGGCCTTTGTCGAGGTAGGCTTTGCGAATGGAATTGTGGTTATCCCAGCCACCATAGTCCACAGAAACGAACCGCACACCTGCCGCCACCAGGCGACGAGCCATCAAGAGACGTGCTCCTACTGCCGCCGGCTGGTTGCGATAATTCAGGATGTAACCCTGCCCGTACAACTGTTTGGTAGCATCGCTCTCACCTTCTAATGTGAACGCCTTTTGGGTCGCTTCTGAATTTAGTAGTGTGTATGCCTGTTCATAAAACTGGCCCATTGTCGCCAATTGAGATACGTCTACTTTTTTGGTCTGTAAGCTGGTTTCAAGAATGGCTCTGGCTTTTGTTCGACGTTCAAACTGGCGAGCGGAGACCCCGCCGGGAATGGATAGATCCTTCACTTTAAATTCGCCTCGTCCGCCAGGATCCGCGTTTAGCTCGAACACACCGAATTTACTGCTTAGATAGCCTGTACCACCAGCGAAGCTACTTCGATTCGGTATCGCAATGTACGGAGGCATATTATTTCGAATTCCGTACTCGTGAGCGACGACGGAACCCATCTGCGGGTAATCAATGACCGTTGTCGGCAAGTAACCGGTAAATAGATGGTAAGTAGCTTGCCCATGGTCCGGAATCTTACAGTGCATTGATCGAACAATGGTAATTTTGTCACTGATCCGAGCCATGCGAGGAAAGTTTTCACTAAAGTGATAACCGTTTCCGGTCTTTACAACGCCAAAAGAACCGCGGTAATCGATAGGTGCTTCCGGTTTTGGATCCCAGGATTCCTGAGCTGAAAATCCACCGCTGAGGTTTAAGTGAATAACACTCTTTGCTGGTGCGTTTGGATTGGCTTGAAGGACATCGGTCAATGACAAGCCGAAGGCAGATCCCAAACACATCTTTAACGCAGTACGGCGACTTTGTTTTGTGCAAGCAAGCATATCTTCTCACGAAGCGAACGCGGTTGTAGGTCTTCTTTTATTATAAGAATCGCGGTACCAACAAGCAAAAAGCCTGAGTCAGTACGGTTTTATTTTAGACATCTCTTTAAACTGCCAGCCTCTCATCGACAAATATAAGAAGCCATAACTTTTAGGTACAACACCTGCACAAAACACACTGTCAGGTCGCCAGTAGATTCTAATGGACTGGCTGTTAATAGAACCGTGTGACGTGTCGCTACTTTCGTGACGAGGCGATTATCGACTTGCCGTTGGTCGTCAGCACATGAATCTCATGCAAGGAAACGCTGGGCGAAAGAAACTCCCAAACGACCTGTTTTTCGCGTGTAATTTCAAAGGCTCGAGGCTTGTCGGGGGCTTGTTGATGGTAACTGCAGATAACCGTATTTCCATTTCCTAACCGCTGTGCGCCGCAGGGATCGTCAAATCTGCCGGCAACATGACTATTGTCAACTCGCCAGACAACTTTTCCTGTTGGATCAAACTCGACCGTTTTGTTTCCATGAGTGAGATTTACCAGAATGTTATTTGATTTCAGGAGGATTGCAGTGAAGGGCCAGTTTTCTTCCGCCCGCCCCCCGAGCTCCGCCAAATCTGTTTTGATCGTACGTTTCACATTCCCTTGAGGGTCATATTGTTTGACCGCAAATCCAAGTAGATGAGGCACTAGATAGTCACCGTTAGGTAGCTTCCGAGCCATACGGGTTTGCATATGTGCGTTGTTAGTATCGGGCTGCAAAGGTACATCGACAGCAATTTCGCCGGCCGGCGTGATCTCGAGAATTCGTGGTTTAGCGCCGCGTTCCACGACCATCGTGTTTCCACCTTGAAGTCGAACGACAGTTCCCAGCTCTTTGTTAACCGGATCCAGCTTGTATTGAAAGACAAGTTCCCCATCTCGGGTATATTCACGGGCGCTGTTCTCAATGGATACAAGTACATTACCATTTGGCAATACAAATCCGTCACGCGAACGTCCCGGCACCTGCCATTGAACTCGATTGTCCTCGCCGATAATGGCCGTAATAGACCCGGTCACAAGAAATGAATGCCGAATGCCGGATTCACTTTTTTGAGTGCCCAGTGTGGGCCCATCGGCTTGCGCGTACACCGGCGTACCTGATTGGCCGCAGGCAAAAAATGCGATCAAGAAGCTCGCTTGGATCATTGGTGTGCGGATCGACGGCATCGCTTGTTCCTGTTCATTTAAAAAGTAGGAGTGCCACAGTAATATGCCCGGGAGGGAAACATTACTGACATGTAAGTTCTATTCAGCCGATGCTTCGCTTGCAGCACTGCTTTCCGGCTGAGCGGCGGCGGCCGCTTCCCGACGTCGGCGACCTGCTTCTTTGAATGAACGGAAACACGAATAGACATAGCCACCACATAATACTGCCATCAATCCCAGATTTACCTGAACCAGAGTGTTCTGTTCGTCTTCAAAGAAACCAGGAACCAATCGACCTAAAGCTGCCAGGCATCCCAGCAAACCAAGTAACGCCGCCACATGCATCAGGTGCATATTCAAAGCCGGCTTAACAATCGACCCAACCGCACACAACAACAATGCGATTCCGACAAACGCGGGAATCAAAGCTGTAACGCTTGCTGATTCACCGGCCGTATACCCATAGATTCCATTACCAATAAGTAACAATCCAAATACTGCTGTTAGTTTCGCCATTTCAATGATTCCTAATATTTAAGTGCTACCAGCCAACTGGTCTCTTTACGTATTAACTATTTGTCTTGTTTGACGGTCTCTTGTTTGTCCTGTTTGACGTTCTCTTGAAACAAGTCAAAGACCTCCGGAAAATGTTCCCAGGCGACATTTAAATGGGTTCCGTTAGGGAATTCAAGATATTTATGAGTAACACCATGAACTACAATCACTCCAAGCTGTCCTTTCAGCTTCTTCATATCATAATCGTGATTCGTACCGGCCGAAGCAAGAGGAGAAAGTGCAGCCCATTTCTCCGGATACTTCATTCCCAGATGCCAGGTACCTGAACCGCCCATCGAATGACCCATCAGATACGTACGTTGAGGATCGACATTGAATTCTTTTTGAGCCAGTTCCAAGTGCGTCGTGATGCGACGACGTGCCGCTCACTGCTGGCCCGCTTTTTGCCCCGCGGTGGCCTCTGGTGTTTAGCCAA
>PAAT01000090.1 GCA_002698965.1 Rhodopirellula sp.
CGAAAGTACCCGAGCCGGGATCGACAGCAATTCCGTCCAGCAACTGAGCCAATGCCTCAGCCACTCCCAGCAATGCCCCAGGATCCAAGAACTCCTCATCGTCATCCTCCACCACCGAAGCCGTCAATTGTTCAAAGTGGAGGATGTCCAACCGTGCCGAACAGGATGGCAGCTTTGCTAACAGGGTTTCCTGGCCGGGCAGTAGGTCTTCCGGAGAGATTTCACTTTGAAGCTCCTTAAGTTGCTCTTGAGCTTCTTCGCCGTCGACATAAACGATATCGAGTCCAACACAATCGATTTGATTGGTAACTGTCAACGACTCAATCAGACCATTCTCAGATTCGCTCGTTTGCTCCGAGTCGAACTTTCCGACACGAGCTAGTGCTTCCTCTACCTCTGCGACCGTCGGCCTTTTGGAGTCCTCAAACAAAACCATAAACGTCTCACGCCAACGAAAGAGTGGATCACCAAATAATGACATACTGTTTCCTTTTATCGATAGCCATGTTGAGGATTTCTTAACCTAATTCACGCGATCGCTTTGTCGCCGCTTCCACTGCCGCCATCATAGCGCCAGAAACGCCCCGTTCTTTCATCGCACGAAGCCCGGCAATCGTAGTTCCGCCAGGACTCGTTACCTGATCTTTCAATGTCCCCGGATGAAGCCCGGTTTCCAGAACCATCTCGGCCGCTCCCTTCACTGTCTGAGCAGCCAGAGATGTGGCGACATCCCGTGGTAAGCCCATAGCAACACCACCGTCACTAAGCGCTTCTATTATGTTGTAAATATATGCGGGACCCGAGCCACTTAATCCTGTGACCGCATCGAGATAGCTTTCAGCAAGTTGATATGCTATTCCGGTACTGTTAAGAAGTTCCCCTAAAACATCACAATCTTCTTGGGTTGCACCTTCAGCAGGACTATAAACGGCAGCTGACGTACCAACAAGACAGGGCGTATTTGGCATGACACGAATAATTCGAGTTGTTCCGAGAGCCTCTGAAATCGTGGACAGTGATACGCCCGCAGCAATCGAAACTACAAGCAAGCTATCATTAATTGCATCAGTAATCTGCGAGAGAACCAATGGCATGACCTGTGGCTTGACGGCTAAAAAGAGGATATCTGATTCCGCAATCACGCTCTGAGGTGTCTCCTGCACCCTGGCTCTCTTAACTCGTTCGCAAAATCTTTGTTGAGAGCCTTCAGCAGGGTCAAACAAGGAGATAGCAGCCGGAGCAATCGACTCATCAGCAGCAGCAAATCCCGCTGCCATTGCAGAAGCCATTTGGCCGGCACCAATAAATCCAATTCGTTTTGGCACAATTCGTCTCTTCACTAATAGCTAGTTAATAAACACGATGCAAAAGCATTGTTCATTCATGCTAAGTCAAAACCAGCATTTGATAAATGCTTCGAAAGGCAAACACTGCAAGAAGAAACGTGGAATCTGAACGGAATAAACGGTTATTACCGAATACGCGGCCGATCGAGGAATTCAGAAACGCTGCGACTCGGGCCAATGGGCTTGCGTTGTTCCTGCATAAACGATGGAAACCAAAAACGACTGGTGGTCGAATTTGACGCTGATCGCGTCTTTCGGGAGCCGGTTGGAGGTGGCGGTGGCAGGGGTACCGTTCTCGATTTGAAAGGATTAATGTAATCAACAGCCTTTCCCAAAGCATTCATATTGCGATTGTGGATTCGAGCGATATCCCGAGGGAATTCACGAACATCCGGAACTTTAACCCAGTCTGGGACCAAATCGACCTCGGGCATCTTAATGGTTGCCCATTCAGGCCATTCAGGGGTTGGAAGAGCATTAAATGGATTCAGTCGCCCCCAGCCATCGGCAGCCCCCGCTGTAGCCGGTGAAAAAACCAAGCAGGACGTAATTGCAGCAATAACGGCGAACGATGATTTTGAATGACTCTTCATGAATCGGTACACAATAACTCAATGGCGAGCAGAAAATGACGTTGTTGAGCTGGAACTGTCGCAAAAACGGTGATTTATGTCCATACCGATAGCGACTAAAATAAAAGCATGAATGACGGCTCCAATGATAATCGCCCCCCTAATAGCAACACACCGCTGCCAACCTCCCTCATCCTTGGTACAGCCGGGCATATTGATCATGGTAAAACCGCCCTTATCCAGGCCCTGACCGGAACCAATACTGACAGACTTCCTGAAGAAAAAAAGCGGGGGATCACGATCGAGCCGGGTTTTACTCAGCTTATTTTACCACCCTTTAAATTAGGAATTGTCGATGTACCAGGTCACGAACGATTTGTGCGCAACATGCTTTCGGGAGCCACCGGTATGGATGTGGTCATGCTGGTGGTTGCAGCGGATGACTCTGTAAAGCCGCAAACGGTGGAACACCTCGACATTCTCAGGTACCTCGATGTGCGTATTGGCATTATTGCCATCACCAAGTGCGATCTGGTCGATTACGAACTGCTGGAATTGGTTGAAGAGGAAGTGCGTGAAGCCTGTCTAGGTACTTTCTTTGAAAATGCCCCTTGCATTCACACCAGTTCTGAAACCGGTGAGGGTATCGAGGAGCTGAAATCGGCTCTTTGCCAACAATGTCAATCCATTGGCAATGCTACGTTGCCGAACCCGCTCGACGCTCCGTTTAGGATGGCGATCGACCGATGCTTTTCAGTTGAAGGACACGGAACAATCGTGACGGGGAGCGTTACAAGCGGCCAGTTACATGTTGATGAGCACGTCATGCTTCAACCAGGCGAACATGAGGTTCGGGTACGAAGCCTACAAAATCACGACAATTCCGTCAGCCGTGTCATACGAGGTGAACGCGCTGCAATTAATCTAGCAGGCATTCATCCGGACGAAATTCAAAAGGGAATGGAATTAGCGACCCCTGGTTTTCTGGCTCCCCACCAATTAGTAACCGTCCACATTACTGTCACTCCTAATTCACGATTTCCACTCAAAAACCACATGCCTGTCCGATTACACCTAGGAACAGCCAATCACCCCGCCTCACTCAAATTGCTGGAACAGGATGAACTATTACCGGGAGAGCAGGGCGTTGCACAAATCATATCCGACGCTCCCGTTGTATGCGGCTGGAACCAGCCATTCGTTCTTCGCATGGAATCGCCTGCTGTCACTATTGCAGGGGGACGAATCCTTGACCCTTGTGCTCAAAAGATCGGTTTTCAAGACCAACAACAACTAGGATTTGTACGCGGCCTAATTTCCAGCAACGACGACCAGACACGAATTGAATCTGCCATCGGAGTTCGAACGTTCGAGAAACCAACGCATACAGATCTTACACGCATGACAGGAATTGAAAAACCTGAGAACCACATCAGGAAACTCATCCGGGATGGAAAGGTCCTTGAGGTCGAACTCAGCAATTCCACCTCACAACTTATCCATCTCCAAACTTTGAACTCAGCCAAATCGCATGTCGAACGAATTCTCAACAAGTTACATGACGAAAATCCACTAAGCGTTAATTTTAACATCGCTCCGGTACGCGAACGCTTGCGATTTCTCGCGGTCGATTCTGTGCTAAATCAAATTTTCTCACTCCTGCAAAAACAGGGGTTACTTCAGGTTTCTATGGGTCGCGTGGGGCTAAAATCGCGAGGCCCTAAACTCACCAAAAATGAAGCCCGGTTACTCGAGCATCTTCAAACAACACTTCAGCAGACCGGTCTTCAAGCACCGTTACTTAAGGAACTTCAGCAGCAAGCAGGGAAACAGGCTGAGGCCGTTTCACAATTATTAAAAATTGCTGAGTCGGGTGGAGCGATCACGAAAATTTCTGAGGAACTCTATCTATCCGTAAAAACAGTCGAGAACGTTGAAAACAAATTAAAAGCTTTGATGACCGGAGAGACTGGAAAAACGATGGCAGAAATCCGAGATGCTCTCGGAACAACGCGTAAATACGCTGTCCCGCTGTGCGAATATTTGGATCGTACCGGTTTTACCGTTCGAAAAGACGACCTCCGATTCCTTGGCTAACCAATCCCCTTGTCGTTCCTGCCTGTGGCATTGATGATAGAGTTAATTATTGAAAATGCCATGAACGATCTACTAAGAAACATACCGTCCGTCACCGAATTGCTTGATTCCCCAGCAATTAAAGACTTACTGATATCGACACCTAATGGATTAGTCGTCGAAGCAACCCGTACTTCACTAGATGAATTACGCAGCGACATTCTTGCTCACAACGTAGACAATATCAATCAGGCCGAATTAATTCAAATAATCACCAGCAAGGTAAATCTCGCCTACAGTACTTCACTGCAAAGCTGTATTAATGCAACGGGCATCATTCTCCATACAGGACTTGGCCGCGCACCGCTGGCTGTCGAAGCAGTACAGGCAATGGCTGTAATAGGGCAGACATACTCTAGCGTAGAGATTGATTTGGATACCGGCAAACGTTCTCAGCGGGTCGCGGCGGTCGAACAAAAACTAACCCGACTCTTCGGTGGTGAGGCTGCCGCAGTGGTCAACAACAATGCCGGAGCCACGATGCTCACACTGGCAGCACTGTCGAGCGGTAAAGAAACCGTAGTTTCACGGGGTGAACTAGTGGAAATCGGTGGTAGCTTCAGAATGCCCGATGTTATGAAGATGAGCCAAGCAGTACTTTGTGAAGTTGGAACCACCAACAAAACGCGGGCGGCTGATTACGAAGATGCCATCGGCGAAAATACAGCCATACTAATGAAAGTACATTCTAGCAATTATCAGATTACCGGTTTTAGTCAGGCCGCCCCTATAGACGATCTTATCGAGGTGGCTTCGCGACACGAACATGTCTGTGTTGTCGATGACATTGGTTCCGGGGCGTTATATGACTATGCCGAATTTGGAATCAAAGACGAACCGCGTCCGGCTCAAAGTCTAAAAGCAGGCGTTGACGTCGTCTTGTTTAGTGGTGACAAATTATTTGGTGGCCCTCAATGCGGAATCATCCTTGGTACGAAATCCGCAATCAGCAAAATCAGTAAACACCCCATGATGCGAGCTTTGCGACTGGACAAAACTATCCTAGCGGCTCTTAACGCTACGCTTGATCTTTACCTATCACCTGATCCGACCAAAAGAGTGCCCGTGTTACAGTTAGTTAGCGAACCTATCGAACGGCTCCAAACACGCGCCGTAGATTTGGCTCATAAATTAAATCAGCACCCTTATGTTATGGCAGAGGCGGCCGAAGACGTCACTTATCTTGGAGGCGGTAGCGTACCAAATCAGAAGATAAAAACCTGGGTAGTCTCAATACAGCACGAAAACCTATCGCATGACAGATTGTCCGAAGCATTGAGAACGGGCGTAAACCCGGTACTGGGACGAATCAAACAAGACATGTTCCGACTCGACTTACGCAGTGTTTTCACCTGCCAGGATAAACAAATAGCAACGGCCTTCGAAGCGCTCAATAATAGTTGAGCTATGGCATTTGACTCCCGCCAACCGTACTATAGAACAATGATGGAACGTCTAATCAACCTGGCGGACACTCCATGAAATCAGCTTAAAGGACACACCTATTATTTCAGTAAACCGAAAGAGCGGTATTTGGATTGGCGGATTGCTGCTGGCAATGACCTGCTGCTTCCCCTCCAAAGGAAGGGCTCAGGAGTGGTTGCGCGCACAGGATAGCCATGCCTGGGCTCGATTCCAGCCTGAAAGCTGGAAATCCGTCCGAGTATCTCACAGTTTGCTCGATTCAACCGGAAAGGTCACTTCGGAAGTGATCACGCTGACGACAACCGAATTGAACGAAGCCAGTCGCAATCAATATACGCTCAGCGTTGAATCAACCGTAAAAATTGGGGAACAACGAGTCAATCAGTCCAAACAACGAATCAAACGAGATATCAATGCCAAAGGCGAAGGGTTCTCGGATGTTGTTAAAGCGGACACCATCAAAATTGGTGACTACGAAATGCCTGTCGAAGTATTTACCGTAGAATACTCAACCAAAAAGGGTAAACGTGTAAGTAAAGTCTACATCTCAAGAGAAACGATGCCGAGCGTGCTCCGGCGGGAAACGGCATTCACTAATAAAAAAGGCGAAATCGAGTATAAAACCACCTCTAATGTAGTGGAGTACGGATTGACGAAAGAGGTTCTCGGCAAGCAAGTACAAGTCAGCCGCGTGGTTACCGTGCACGAACAAAATGGCACCAAGATTCGAACCGATGAGCTCTTTTGCGGTGATGTTCCCGGGGGAATCATCGCTCAGGAAATTACACAAACCAACCTCGAGGATGTCGTAACGGCTAAAACCGTCCTCTCCTTGCTTGACTATGGAATTGGATCGTCTGCCACAATTCGCGGTAAAGACAAGGACGAATCTGACAAGCAGTAATAAATTTCTCGCAAATCTGAAGCTTGGCTAATGGAATCTAGTGCTATTTAGAGCATTTTTGCCTTCATTACGTTGTCAAAAGAACTGAATGCGACCATAATTTGTCATCCCATTTTCGTAATGGAGGTACTCACAACCTAAATCTAACTCATTCAGTTTGTGACAACGTCCAAGCAGCAGGATTCACTACCACGATGGAAGATAAAATCAGATTAACGGGAATCACTTTTGATGATGTCCTATTGGAACCAGCCTATAGCGAGATAGTACCATCTGATGCCGACGTGCGGACTAAGCTCACCAATAACATCCAACTGAACATTCCTCTTATTAGCTCCCCAATGGATACGGTCACGGAGCATGCAATGGCGATTGCTTTGGCCAAGATGGGGGGCATCGGTGTCATTCATAAAAACATGTCACTGGAAGATCAGACAGACGAAGTGAATAAAGTCAAACGTAGCGCCAATGGGATCATCATTGATCCCGTAACGCTACAACCGACAGCAAACGTTGGTATTGCTCGCCAATTAATGGAGCAACATAATGTTTCCGGTGTCCCTATTACGGAAGCTAACCGCAAACTTGTGGGGATTCTGACGCGTCGAGACCTGCGGTTCCTTGAGGACACTTCTCAGGCGGTTTCTGAGGTCATGACCAAGGAAAATCTGGTCACTGCCAAAGGCGCTGTCACATTAGAAGAAGCAGAGCAGATTTTAACTGCAAAAAAAGTGGAGAAACTTCTTCTTGTAGACGATTCCTTCAAACTGACCGGACTAATTACGATCAAAGACATCGACATGATGAAACAGTTCCCGGACGCATGTAAAGACCATCTTGGTCGACTACGTGTTGGAGCTGCAATCGGGGTTTTTGGATTCGAACGAGCTGAAAGCCTGATCAAGAAAGGCGTCGACGTCTTAATTGTTGATAGTGCTCATGGCCATTCGAAGAATGTCGTTCAGACGGTCAAAGAACTAAAGAAACAGTGGAATATCGATGTAGTAGCCGGAAACGTTGCGACAGAAGCTGGTGCTAAAGACCTAATCGCTGCCGGCGCAGATGCCGTCAAGGTTGGAATTGGCCCAGGTTCGATCTGTACGACTCGTGTCGTATCAGGTGTTGGTGTTCCTCAAGTAACCGCTATTTATGAGGCTGCGAAAGCAGCTAAAGATGCTAACATTCCGATTATTGCGGATGGTGGCATCCGGTTTTCTGGTGACATTGCCAAAGCAATTGCTGCCGGAGCAAATTCTGTCATGATTGGAGGACTTTTTGCAGGACTTTCTGAAAGTCCCGGACGATTAATCCTTTATCAAGGTCGTACCTTTAAAACCTATCGTGGCATGGGATCCATGGGAGCGATGGTCAAAGGTTCAAGTGAACGATACCGTCAGAGTGAAAACGGCAAACTTGTTCCCGAAGGTGTGGAAGGACGTGTTCCTTTCAAAGGCGATCTGGCAGATTTTGTCTACCAATTAGTCGGTGGACTGCGCGCAGGAATGGGATACTGCGGTACGTCTACCATAGATAGCCTGCGCGCTGATGCTCGGTTTATTCGAGTCACAGCGGCCAGCATTCGGGAAAGCCATCCTCATGACATTGCAATTACCCACGAAGCTCCAAATTACAGTCCGGACCAATCGTCCGCTAATGACAACAGCTAGTTTGCTGATGCCCTATGTGGGCGTCGTGCTTCTAATAATTGCAATGCAATCTCCGGCTTCTGCTGATTCTCCGATTCGCATCAAAACGACCCGAACCACCTCGGGAGCAGCCCGAAATCTTTCTACAACCCGTCTTCGAGTAACAACAACGATTACCCCGACCCGCATTTCGTCGATCAAAGAAGTTACCGCCAACAACGCACCATCCAAGATTCAGAAAATAACACTTCAGGACACCGGTAGTCAGACAACGGCTCCTCAAAAAGGAGAGGACAACGATAGTTTCCTTCCAATCACGGAAGTGGAGGTGGAACAGAATGCTCTTAAGCAACCCACCCCTCGCCCTAAAACAGCACCCGATACGCAAAATAACAAGCTGGTCATCGAAGTTCCTGTACCAACTCAGCCATCGGAGACGAATGAGACTGCCCCATTACAGGTACAAGCCTCTGAAATCGAAGAAAACGCTCCTCCGGCGTTTCTGATTGGCCAAGACACGACAGAGGAATCTCAAATCGATGATGCCCCTCAGAACGCCGACGAACCACCTGTACCCCAACTACCACAGCAAGGTGTTTTAGACCCCTTAGCTGGAGCAGGGGGCGCTGCAATACAAGTCGCACCGATGCTCGATCCGAAAAACTGCGGGACTCCCGATTGTGAAAAGGCGGCGACACTGATTAGTGCCAAGCCGCTCAGTGAAATTTCGCTGGATATCTCCCCGAGTTTCAAACCAAATCTAGATCAGAAACCTCCTAAGCTCCAGCAAGAAGTACGCCAGTGGAAAAATCGAAGTGGGCAGGTTTTGGCAGAAGGTCAACTCGCGAATTATGCCTACAGCAGCGTACATATCAAAGGTAGCAATGGTGAGTTGACTGCACTACCAATCATTGAATTAAGTATCGATGATGTTTGTTATATTGCCGATGCCTGGGGATTCCCTAAGCAATGTCGCATAGACAACAGTCCATATGAACAAAGAGCATGGGAATCGCTCGACTTCCACTGGCGTGCCTCAGCGGTTGCACACAAACCCGTCTACTTTGAAGATGCTCAGCTAGAACGACATGGGCACACCCTTGGACCCTGGTTACAACCAATGCGTTCCGGAGCTCACTTTTTCACTAACATTGCCATTCTACCTTATCACATGGGAATCCATCCGTGGAATGAATGTCAATACGCCCTTGGCTATCATAGACCGGGGAGTATCGCTCCACGAGTAAAACCCGCGTTTCCAATCAGCAAGAGGGCTGCCTTGATTCAGGCAGGCTCAGTCCTAGGAGGAGCATTTATTATTCCTTAAAAGTCCCTAGCAAAATAAGACCTCGCGTTCCAGCGAAAAAATCATCAGGGTTTGCTCAACGGGTCAATAACAGCTTTGATGAAGCGACTGGGAGCGATTGGCTGAGGCGTTACGATTATAAATCGTAACGCCTCACTTCCTTTATGGCGGATAGAATTGCCTTCGCTACTAACCAACTCAACCATGCAACTTCAAGGAACTGGATATGACCGCTTTTGATCGCCAGCAAAGTCGCCAAATCGACCTTCTGGCCACTGAACAATTTGGAATTAGCGGGCTAATACTAATGGAAAATGCGGGGCGGGCTTGCAGCGATGTACTGGAAGCTCAAAATTTCGATTGCGTTATCCTTCTTTGCGGGAAAGGCCATAATGCCGGTGATGGCTTTGTAATTGCCCGTCAATTGATCACTCGCGAAATACCTGTCACCATCATCCTACTGGTTGAACCATCTGCGTTGACAGGAGACGCCAAAGTCAATTTCGATATCCTCACAAAACTCCTCTCGGCCAATGCTTTAGAGAAGGAAAACTCTTCTTCAATCCTGTTTGCTGATACCACAAATATTTCTGGCATGCTCGATAGACTGCAGGTTTCGGAGAGAACCGCCATCGTGGACTGCCTGACCGGAACAGGTGGACACGGCACCCCTCGAACGCCCTTTGATCTGGGAATCATCTGGGCGAACAAGCAACTCGGCAGTCGGATCGCTATCGATATTCCCTCCGGACTAGACTGTAACACCGGCGACGCTTCTACACCAACCTTTCTGGCTGACCAGACTTTGACAATGGTCGCGACCAAGATTGGTTTTACCAAGGAAATGGCCAAACGCTATACAGGGAATGTGATCGTGCTTGATATTGGCATACCGCTGGCGGCCATCCAGCAATAACCTTCACTATTCAGAGGAGGGTATCGGCGGATCAAAATCGAATTCACGCCATTTCATGGCACGTCGCATAGGTTCAATACGAAGCACCACTTCGCCATCCTGGAACAAACGCACCGTACCGTTCGACTCACTAACAACGACTGAAATCGCTTTCGTGACTTTTGAAATTGAAGCAGCCGCCCAGTGTCTGGCCCCCAACCCTTTTGATAACGTTAAACTTGTCGCATTGACCTGAATGATCTGACAAGATCGTTCAATAACGCCATCACTGCTAATAATCATTGCCCCGTCAAGCAAAGCGATTTCTTTAACCGCATCGCGTGTGCGGGCATCTTTAAGATTACGTTCGTCTTTCTTATAACCACGAACCGGATCAAACCCTGCCGGTTTGCAATGCTCTAGTACATTACGAGCGTCTCCAACAACAAACAAAGTACCAACCGGCTTTCCTTCGCGCCCTTCGAATCCTATTTCCACGGCCAGATCGACTACGGATTTCAATGTCTCGAGTGGTACGCGTGTCTCAAGCTTTCTCAGATCTTTGGCCGTCAATCTTCCCAGATGCTCATCCAATCGAATTAGCGAGATACTATCATGCATATCACTATGAAAACCGGAGTATACGGCGACGACCTGAGATCCCGCTTCTAAAATATCGTTCGCCACGCAATCTAATAATGCGGTTTCCATCAATTCCTGCACTGGAATCTCATCTGCCTCGAGAAGCACCGGCGTAAGACCATGTTCTTCAGCACCCTCTAGATATTCGGCCTCCTGGGCAACACACAAGATTAGATGATGACGCCCCGCTTTTCTCAGGGCAGCCCAATCTGCCGTGGAATCTAACACCAGCAACAGCGCATCAGCGGCGGTCGCCTGACGCAACTTGGCTGCCTGTTTATAAAGTGTTGCGAATGGTTCTCGAAACTTGCTAGGCACGGTATTCCGTAATATCTAACTGATGATGACGGGGAAGGCTTTCCCCATCAGGGTAGGCTAAAACTGCTGAAAATAATAACAGAGTCTGAATAGTACGGACTAAAAGTTTTTTCAGCAATGGCAGTTAAACCAGAATTTGCCATCGGTTCTACGGATCACGCAATTAGCGAATTAAATTACGAGGATGCAAAGCATCAATAAAAGACTCGTTACCATCATGCACAATCTCAGGTGATTTACCTTCGAGCCCTGCAAGCCAGGTTTCGGGATCTTCCCCCCAATCTTCACCGGTTAGATTACGCAAACCCTGAATACCCGCGTATTGCACAGCCGGCTGACGACTTTCTAATGCTCTTTTCAACTCTTCAAATACATCCTGTCCCTGGAAATTCCCCAAAGCTCTCAATGCGGCTGATTGGACATCCGTATCCTCATCACTACGCACTGCTTTCAACAAAGTATTTTTGGCCGTCTGGCTAGGCCGTGCCCCCCAAGCGTTACAGGCAACAATCCGTATATCAGGATCATTGTCTTCCATGGCGGTTGTTAAGCCCTTTTCTGATTCAACAACATAAAAATGAGATAGAGTGCGCACTAATTCCCTGCGCACGACAGGAACCTGCTCCTCTTTGATTTGAGCGGACAAGGCGATCGCATGACGTCGCTGCTCATCTAGAGGCAATGAATCAGCATCCTCTCGCAATTGTCCCATGAATTTTTCTTTTTCGTGCCACGTAGTCATATAACGATCATCATCCCGCCATTCAGACCAGGCCCGGTCATTTACCCAATTCCAGTTCACGATAGGACGACTCTTACATCCAATCAACTGCACAAAAGTGCCGAACAGCAACACAATTAAAACACGTCTTGAACTCATACTGATAAATAACCCTACGTTGAACGGATGCATGCCCGTGAGGAACTACCCGACAAATGTAACAAAACTCTGAAAATCGGGTCAACCCGAACCCCTCCGGGATATTGTCTAATGTCGTCCTAGTTTTCATACTAGGCAAATGACTAATTACCACTGGTTAACCTCGGAGGAAGCCCTAGAAGCCATGGCCGAAGCCTGCGCGGGAACCGAAGGCTCATCTATCTCAGCCAAAGATCTCATGAGATTACGGAAACGTTTCTCCATGGAGCAGGCACAACAAATCGCCAGTCAATTTAAACTTCGACGACGGGCCATCACTCGATTTCCACGAGCAGCAGAAATGCTCTTTACTGAACAAAGCCTAAAGCAAACGACCGATGCAGCCATCGCTCAATTCAAAACCGAACTCATCCGTGAGTATGCCTCAGACGTACAGCACGTGACGGATTTGTGTTGTGGAATGGGGGGAGACCTACAGGCTCTTGCAAATCACTTCTCTGTGACGGGGGTTGATCTAGATCCTGAAGTATGTGCTATTGCTCAACACAATGCATCACTCAACAGTCAATCCACTGTTGAAACCATTGTTGAAGATGCAACCCGACTGCAACTAAAGACCGATTGGGTACATATTGACCCCGATCGACGACACGATGGACGGAGGCACACCGACGTCAACGCGATACAACCGGGCATCGAAACGCTACAACGTTTCATCGATCAAGTTGGGAACACACTTCAGGGAGTCTCTATCAAGCTTGCACCAGCCAGCGTGATCCCAAAACTCTGGCATACAAAATGCCGACTTTTTTGGATTCAATCTCGCAAGGAATGTCGTCAACAACTGGCCGTATTTGCCGCTAAGAATACGAAATGGAATCATCGTACAGCATTAGCGATCGACAAACACGGCGTCTGCAAATGGGAATACACGGCTTCCAACGCCGAACTGTTAGACAGTGGCGAGGTACCACTCAAAGGCTCGGCTGATCGTTTCCTGTATGAACCCAAACCAGCCATTCTAGCCGGCCAATTGGCTCCGTCGTGGGCTGCAATCCATCACTTGCAATACATCCATTCTGGTGTGGCGTATTTCACATCAGAGTTTTCCCGCGAAATCGCTGGCGGCACTTGTTATGAAATACTAGAGGAACTCCCTTTCGACCTTAAGCAAATAAAACGCCACCTGAAAAAACATGATATCGGTCGGCTCGAAATCAAAAAACGAGGTATCGACTTGACTCCAGAACAGTTACGAAAAAACCTCAAGCCTAAAGGGAGGAATGGAGCTACACTCATCATCGCAGGTAACCCTCGCTCCAGAAATCCTGCCACCGCATATATTGCAAATTGCCTTACACAATTTACATAATCTGCATAACCCGTTTACCAACCTACTGAATCAAGACTCTCTCAACGTTCCATTACGAGCGATTTACGAGAACGGCCCCATAGAATGGTACTTTTGTCTATCATTTCTTTGCCTGTCTGGAGTCAATCATGAAGTGGATTCTTAAGCGTCTCGTTTACCTAGTGATGTTTGGCGGCATCCTATTAATACCGTTGGTAATTCTAACCGGTGGGCCTGAGGACACATCCGAATCCAGCAAGGGATCAGGCTTTCTGGATTCGATCAGTAAATGGTTTGAAGAATCCGGCAATTCGATCCATTCTTTATTCCTTGACGAAGCCCATGAAGTTGCAACCATTGCAGACGCGGCGAAGACTACCCCGGACCCCGACGGCCTGTCACCTCATTTGGATGGAGGGGTCTTTTACGGTATCAACCAAATCATTAACTTTGAGACGACTCCTCAGGATATTACTAATCGTTGGGCTCGAATATCATTCCATGTCAAATACAACGGATTACACAGCTACCGAGTTCCCGTCGTGACAGGGGAGGAAAGAGACGACTTAGCCGGTTCTTTGACTTATCTATTTAACGAACATGAAGAACTGCAACGGATCGAATTCCTAGGATACACCCAGGACGCTTCCACGCTGATCAACGTCATGAAAAAACAATTCCGCATGACTAAACGGCCCAGCGCATTGGAAGCACTCTACGTCAAAAGCCTAAACAAGCTTCCCGTCAGCGCCCTAAGAATCACTCGTCCTAAAGTTGTCAACACATCCACCACACCACCCTTATTGAAAATTCGATTCGAATTGAACAAAGTCCGCTTAGGTGCAATATTGAGCGACTCTTTTCGCCAACTGCTAGCGGCAGACAAAAGTGGCTCTGAAATCTAATCGCCTTCACTAGCCATACGCTTCTAATGACAATTCCTATTTTTCGGCGGAACCAACTCTCCTTTGCAATTTCAATTGCATTATAATTCAAAGGCAGATAGCGAGCATTTTGAGTTTATCCCTGAGACTTCTCAAACTGCCTGCAGGGCACGAGGCCCGCATAATTCAGAAACGGACGTCACACTTGACGTGATTTGACAGTTGTCGTCACCTTGTCGACAGGTTTTCCACCATCGTGCAAGCAACTTTTCTTTGGACGAATTTACTGTATTTACCGTCATTGAAGGGATATTTTGCTCTTTGTTATTTAAACACTTTGAATCGAGTGCTAGCA
>PAAT01000091.1 GCA_002698965.1 Rhodopirellula sp.
CGCGGAATATTGGTTCTCCACATGAGTTAATCCGATGAATCTTTGGATTGTTATTGCCTTCTTTGTTTTGTTGCTCCCGGTTTGGGTGCGTCTCTATACGCAGCAAATTCAAAGAAGCCGTATTATCACGACCGTATTATTGTTGCTTCTCGGAGTCATGCTGGTCGGATGCTTCTCTGATTCTGCACCTGAATCTCCGGAATTGCGTCCTGAGGTAAATAATTCAATTGATGGAAAGGTAAATGTGCGACCGGTAAACACGGAGAGATCTCCGGTTGTTGAAGCCTCTGACAGCTATGTGGGTAGCAGCTATTGCATAAAGTGTCATGCTGACCAACATGCATCCTGGGATGAATCTTATCACCAAAGTATGACCCAGTTGCCGAGTAAAGAGACGGTGCTTGGCGACTTTAATGATGTCACTTTGCAGTTGGATGGCGTGACTTATCGTTTGGAATATGATGACGATGGGTATTGGGTAGAAACCAATTTGGGAGACGGTTTAACGCGTTTGCCAATTAAATTGCTGACAGGCTCGCATCACATGCAACTCTATTGGTTTGCTTTGCCCGATAGCGTGCCCCCCGAAGGACCCAAACGTATTTTAGGGCTGATGCCATTTTCGTATTTGGTTTCTGAGAAGGCTTGGGTGCCTCGGCGATCAACGTTTCTTCATCCTCCCGTTCAAAGTGAGAATTTTGAGGTAGGTAGGTGGAATGCAACCTGTCTCAGATGTCACTCAACTCATCCAAAGGCGGATTACTTTGGAAAAGAAAACCCACTTACTACCGTCGCGGAATTTGGTATTTCTTGTGAGGCCTGTCATGGGCCTGGAAAAGAGCACGTTGATTTTTACGAGTCGGAAAAGGAGCCTCAGGTTAGAGGCCTTCATCAAATTGTTAATCCGTTGGAATTGGATCATCGACGTGCGTCCCATGTCTGTGCGAATTGCCATGGAGCAACTTCTGTTAAACAGCGTGGTGACGCACAGGCATGGCACGAGCAGGGTAATAGTTTCCGTCCGGGAGATGATTTGCTTGAGCACAGACATTTAATTCGTGCCACCAGGCCAACAGAAGCCATGACCGCCGAGTTGCTTCAACATGATCCGACTTTGTTCGAATCAGTCTTTTGGGCTGACGGAATGGTGCGAGTGACCGGACGGGAGTATTCCGGACTTGTCGAGTCCGCCTGCCATCTCGAAGGGAAATTGTCATGCCTTTCGTGTCACACGATGCACAACGACGGAGCAGCAGAACGGAGTGCTGATGATCCCTGGAATGATGATCAGTTACGTGTTGGTATGAGATCAAATAAGGCGTGTATTGATTGCCACCAGGATTACACGGGTCTGAAACTGACCCAGCATACACATCATTTGGGTGCCAGCCAGGGATCGAAATGTTACAACTGTCATATGCCACATACCTCGTACGGGTTACTAAAGGCTGCTCGTTCACATCAGATTAGCAATCCATCGGTCCCTGAAACATTACTGGTTGGAAGACAGAATGCTTGTAATAACTGTCATATCGATAAGACTCTGCAGTGGACAGCAGATCATTTGCACGAATGGTACGGTCACGAGAAAAAAGAATTGCCCGACGCACATCAGAAGATATCGTCCGTTGTCTTGGCATTGCTCGCCGGTGATGCAGGACAACGAGCTCTGGCTGCTTGGGCTTTGAGTTGGGAACCCGCCCTGGAAGCGTCTGGGCGCACCTGGCAAGGCAGTATTTTAGCTTATGGGTTGAACGATCCCTATGATGCTCCGAGGTGGATGGCCGTTAATAGTCTCAAGAAGCTGGAGTCGTCGATAGATTCAAAGCTTACGGCTCAGTTGAGCGAAACGGAAGCTGAAGCAATCAGGCTGATGTTGGTGACTAGAGCAGAGGTTGAACGTCCGACACAAAATGTTCTTCGAAAACAGGATGGCTCGCTCGATATGAGTTTACTGGAGTTTCTTCTGAAGCAGAGAAACGAGCGGCGAATGTATTTGCAGGAGTAAGTTTAGCTTTGTAACATCTGCAGGATATTTTCGTTATTAACTGGACTGATAACACCTTTTTCAGTGACGATGCCAGCGATCAGATTGGCTGGCGTAACATCAAAAGCCGGGTTGTACGTGGCGACGCCCTCAGGGCCAGTTTGCCGGCCAAAGCCATTCGTTATCTCTTCATCAGTGCGGACTTCGATAGGGATCAGGTCACCCGATTCTAGATTCAGATCGAAGGTGTTACTAGGAGCAGCAACATAAAATGGTATACCGTGATGTTGAGCCAGAATTGCCAAGCCATAAGTTCCGATTTTGTTGGCGGTGTCACCATTGGCCGCAATTCGGTCGGCACCGGTTACCACGACCTGTGCCTTTCCTTCACGCATGACTTGTGCCGCCATGTTGTCGCAAATGAGCACGGTACTGATGTTTCGCCGCAGAAGTTCCCAGGCTGTTAACCGAGCTCCTTGTAGCAATGGTCGCGTTTCATCCACAAAGACCGTTAGCTCTTTGCCCTGATCCTGCGCAGTGAAGAAGAGGGAGAGAGCGGTACCATACTCGCTGGTTGCTAAGCCGCCTGCATTGCAGTGGGTAATAATGCCCATTCCGTCAAATAAAAGTTCGGCACCATGTTGTCCGATCGCATGACACATAGCCCGATCTTCATCATGAATACTCTTTGCTTCCTGCAATAATGCGTCGGCTATCTGTTTGACAGAAAACTCGGCTTCCGACAGGGACTTAGCTTTGCCGGACATGCGTTCCAGTGCCCAGAATAGATTGACTGCTGTCGGCCTGCTGGTTGCAAGATAAGACGTAACTTCATCAATGCGTTGGCGTAGCTGGGCATGGGAAGCAGTGCAGAAATCAAGTGTTTGTATGCCGACGCATACGCCGTACGCAGCAGCGATCCCGATTGCTGGTGCACCCCGTACGCGTAGGACTTTAATAGCTTCCCAAACCGCTTCCACCGTGTGGCAATCTGCAGGCTGCAATTGCGTTGGTAGCAGCGTTTGATCAATAAGAGATAGATGACCTTTGGAGTCACCTACCCACTGTAATGTTTGCTCAGGTGCAATGGCCATCGTTGGCGTTTGCTTCCTCGGGAACTCGTCTGTTGAATCTGCGGGCGCCTGACTTCAACGACACGACTGATTCAATTTCTATTTCTCGGGTTTCAGCTCAGCTTCTTTGGTTGCATCAGCATCGATTGCGATTCGCAGAGCTTGGGCTGCTGAGGCGACGGTCTTTTGGGGGCCAGTCAGTTTAAGGAAGTAGTTTCCTTTATCTTTGACCATCAATACGACGGCGAGCATTTGGTAACCCGGAGTTGGGTTTGTCTGGCGATTAATTGGCGGTCCAATAGGCTTGTTGTATACCCCCGTAATGTCCAATAGATAGTATTCACCCTGTTTAGATTCACCCTTGTAGATTTTTTGTTTTTTACCGCCGGGCTGAAATTGCCCAGACCAACGTTCGAGGTTGGCGTTCACGCCTCCACCAGCTCCGCCAAAGAAGTATACGACTAGTTCGGCATCATCTTTGTCCCCCTCGGCTTTAGGAATGGCGAACTGTGCAGTACGCAGATTATTACTTGCCGGAGATTGTTTCCAGGAAGTGGGGACATTCAGTGTGATATCTTTGGCAGCGACCTTTTTGGTCTTTTCTGCTCCCTGCAAGGCAGGGGCAGTTACAAGGATTGCAAGAGCTAAAACCGTCAGTTTATTAAGACGCAACATGTTTGATAATTTCCTTTGGAGTTGTAAGCCGGCTGAAGTGACTAGCGATGTGGGGGATCAGACTTTGATTTGTGTTCTATCCTACTGTGAAAGAATAACGACTGCCACTAACGATCCCAGTAAAACAATCGAAAGGAATGCCAGAATGACTCCCTTTATTTTGTTTCCGGAGGCATCATTTCTACGGATGTTGTGGTGAGCAAGTGTTGAGTTTTCAACCTGAAGGTTCGAAAAGTTTGCGCCGCGGTCGATACCAACAGAGTTTGTCTCTAGAGCTTCAAAGAAACTTTCATCTTCAAACCCAACGGGATCAACATTTGGATTTTCAACCGATTCAACGGGACGTTCCAGTACGGCGATCGAGCTATCCGATTTTAACTCGGTTTGTGTACCGTCTTGATTCTGTTCCGCAGCGGGAGATACTGAAAGCTTGATGTCTTTTTGAAACTCGGTAAAGATGTTCGCGGCAGGTTGCCAGTTGAGCCAGTCATCGCGACGTAAACTTGTGCGATGATCAATTCGATTTTCATTAGCCCATACTTGAATCATCTCTCCCGGGGCCGGGCCGAATTCGCCACCATCAGCAGGGCGTACATACCACTTCACCTTCGGTTTTTCAGCAATACAGGCAGCAATGCTTTTGGCGGTTCGATTTCTATCACCAGCTAGCTCGGCCGGTTGGTTTCCAATTTTGGATTCAAGAGGAATCCGGATTCTCGCATCGCATTTGGGGCAAATACCACGTTTGCCAGCCAGATAGGATTTTACATTTAGTTTGCTGTCGCAACTCGGACAAATAAATCGGATACCCATAGTAATCGTGTATGCGTTATGTGCTAAGGCGTACGGTGGAAGTGGTGGCAATTAGCCTGTAATCAATGCTGCATTCATTATAGGTTTCGTATCAACCTAAGGCGACGAAAACACCAAAGGTTTACAAATAGTTTTCTTCATTGGGGTTCTTGTACAGAATTGATTTCAGTAATTCTGGAGAACCTTTAATGGTTATATCGGTCTCATAATGCCAATTTTGGCTTGTGGGAAGGTAGAGGCCTTTAGCAGGCCAGGCATCAAAAGGTTTGAATCCAAGTTTTTCAATTAATCTGTTACTATTAAGCGACACGTTTCCAGCACGAGGAGGTATTGGCCCGGCATCAACACGGGGACATCCCTGCAGATTGTCAGGATTGTATCCACCTAAGCGATTAACGATTTGAGCAATCTCATAAAGGCTTAGCGACTGTGGGCCTCCCGCATGATAAAGACCCGATAAATCATTCGTTAATGCCCAGTGCGTAAGTTTGTTGAGGCAGTCGGTGTATTGCGGAGTCCTGACTTCATCAAAATATAAAGTAGCCGGTTTGTTTTTAATAAACCTTGATTGGATCCAATCAATTGCACCTGCATGACCACTAAAACTAATTCCCATCGGTAAAGAAATCCGCAGGATGCAAGCCGAGGGGTGTCGACGAGTGATAAGTTCCTCCGCTTTAACCATTGTTTTGCCATAGATGGTGACGGGGTCTGGCGTTACGTCCTCGGTGTAGTCGCCATTCCCGTCCCCGGAAAAAACGAGGTCGGTAGATAGATGTACCAGTTTAACGGGGTGAGACAGGCTGTGGATTGCTTCGAGTAAGTTGTTAATACCATCCACGTTCACACGATGGGCCATGGCTGGATCAAGTTCGCATGATTTCAAGCGACACGTTCCGAGGCCGCTCATAACGGAACGAAATTGATGTTGCCGAAACAATTTCAATAATTTTTCTTTATTAATAATATCGCAGCCAACAATACCCTCACCGGTAAGCGGCCAGTATTCATCGCGACGAATCCCAATTACATTTCCAGAGTACAGCCGTGAGTAGTAGTGAAATGCGTTATATCCGGCGACGCCGGCGATACCGGTAACCAAAATTGGCAGATCGACTTTGGAAAGCGGGGGATAGTGAGGCATTGAGGTCGTTGTTTCTTAGTTCTGAGCGTCTGCAAAATATGGGAGACTTATGGTTGGGGCCAGGCGTCATTGAGGAATCGTCCATTTTCGCTAATGAGTTCTCCGTCGACAAAAATTTGCCCACCTTCTCTGAGGTCACAAACCATATCCCAGTGAAGTCCGGATTCGTTAAGTCCCCCGGTTTCGGGATAGGAAGCGCCTACTGCGGCATGGAATGTGCCGCCGATCTTTTCATCAAAAAGAGTGTTTTTTGTGTATTCAGTAATCGAGTAATTTGTCCCGATAGCGATTTCACCAAGAACTCGTGCTCCCGCGTCCTGATCCAGCATGTCGATGAGGAATTTCTCGCCTTTTCTGGCCTTGGCCTCTACAACACGGCCACCTTCAAATGTTAATTCAATACCATCGCTTTCGCGGCCTCCGTGTACCGCTGGAAAGCTATAAAACACAGTACCTTCTGTAGCAGACTCGATCGGGCCTGTAAAAACTTCTCCATCGGGAAAGTTTTTCTTGCCGTCGCTGTTTAACCAGAGTCGGTCCTGAACGCAAAGCGTCAGATCGGTACCCTGCGGAGTCACAAATCGAATTTCATTTTTTCCATTCAGGTAATCAACAAGTCGTTGTTGTCTGACGCTCAGCTCTTTCCAAGCCGTAACGGGGTCATCAAGATGTAATAAGCCGGCTTTGAAAACAAAATCTTCGTATTGTCGAAGTGACATTTCAGCATCTTGGGCCGAAGCCTGACATGGAAATTGAGAACCTGTCCAGCGTAGATCTCCAGAAGCACTTCGGCTTAGGAATGTTTCCATATACGTTTTCCGAGCCTGACTCTTCTTTGCCAGTTTATCGGGGCCAAATCGAGACAGAGCTTTCGTGTTACTACTTCCCCAAAGGCTAATGGCTACATCAATCGTTTCTATTTCGTGTTGTACCAGAGAGCTCTGATAACCGATCTGTTCGTCGCTTCCATATTCAAAGAGAAGTTCACCACAGGCGTCAGGTTGCATGAGCACGTAGGGATGCGCATTTGCTTCCAGACAAGCTTGGTACAGTTCCAGCAGCAGTGGTTCTGACAGTGGACTACCGACAATTCGAACCAAATCACCGGCGACGACTTCGGCTGAGTAGTTAACCAGTACTCTGGCAAGTTTTGTTAATCGGGAATCGGGCATTATATTTCTCCGGATCGTTTGAGCTGATCATACATCAGGATACCGGCAATGGACTTGGCATCGCAGATTTTACAGTCTTTTATTAGTTGCAGTGTCTCTTTCCAGGAGACAACGCAGTTGGTTATCAATTCCCCTTCTTCACGGGCAGCTTCGCCTTGCGTCAAACCGGAAGCAATATACAAATGCATGTTCTCATCGAGTATGCCAGGTGAAAGGTAAAAACTGTGCAGGTGCGTTAGTTTTTTCGCACGGTACCCAGTTTCTTCGATGAGTTCCCGCTTCGCTGTGACAGCATGAGGTTCATTGGGTTCGAGGGTGCCCGCTGGTAACTCTAGTAATTCCTTGCCGACAGAGACTCGATAATTTCGGATCAGACAGATATGGTCGTCGTCAACTAGCGGCAGAATCGTGACAGCCCCAGGGTGTCGTAAGATTTGACGTTTTTTGCCGTCAGGATTAGCCGGGTCTGCTGGAACTTCAACGACATCAAATCGAGAAGTAGATAACAGGTGGGTTTCGTGGTCAGACATAAAGCAGATTGTAGAATGGTGAGTTCAGATTTGTAGAATCTATTAATAAAGGTATATCTTATCTAACATTTGTGTTTACTAGGATAGGTGGGAGTACGTAGGAGATGGGAAGTGGCAAAACAGCAGCAAGATAAGGAAGATATTTTGCGCGAAGCGACGGCTTTAGTGAATCGTATCGAAATAAAGTTTTCTCGGGACGCGGTGTCAAAGGAGTCTGTGTTTGTTGGTTTTCGTCGTGACGGAGCGATTTCATTTTTCTTTGGGGCTGAACCTGTTTACCAATTCAATACTCGGCATGAATTTAGACGCGGCTATTGTCAGGGGGCGATGCTGAAAGCAGTTGAAGGGAAAATCATCCAGTTAACCCGCATCCGTGAAGGTGAACAATTGGTGCTCTTGAGTAGAGACTACAGTGACCAGCAAACAGCAGTCTTCCTCCAAGAGATGAAACATGCCTTACTTCTTCTTTTCAAGGAGATTAAAGGAGGGCGATGGAGCATTTTAGGTGCTGTTGTTGAAGCCGGATCAGCTGAAGAGTTGCTGCAGCGAGTTGCCGACTGGCTTGAGCAGCACACACGCGAAATCCAAATTGCCGATGCCCCCAACGTTGCGGGATAATCAGCACCTCATTTTAGAAAACCTTAAATTCACCCTGATCTGCCGAAACCTTGGAGCCAGATTCATGAGAGCCTCTCTTGACATAGGCTAATGCCTCGTTTGTTAGAGAGGACTTAGAGCGAATCTTGGCGATCGGCTTACTTTCTCTTGTTAGAATGTCACACGGTTGAGCCTCGATGATTCCCAGATCAACTTTAACTAAATACCAATGAACGTTACCTAAGGCATCAATTCTCGCGATTGGTTCCTGACCTAAATAACATCCTTTGGTAAAGCTAATGGCTTGTTGGTTTCGGTTCACTTCCTGAGCTAGATTTTCTTCCGTCACGTCGTCACCGTAGATTGGTGTTCCGGCATGGATGCGTACGGCATGTATCTGTTCGTCGGTCAGACTCTGCAGATCGTTCTGCTGGGCGGTGGATAATTCTCCAAAGAACCAATAAGAAGACTGATTGAACCAATGATTGGCGACAAGAGTGCCTTGTGGTTGCTCCTGCTGTAGCCACTGTTCGATTCCTTCACCGGTGAATAGTAAACAATTCGGTTTTTGATTGAGAGTGATTTCGACATCTTCTGTAATAATGTATCGATCCAAATGTGCTGCAAGCTCTTCGGTCTTATAGTCATTAGTGATCAGGAGTAATTCATCAGACGCTTGAAATACGGAAACGTATCCTAGGCACTTTCCCTGAATGCTAGTGATGTATGCTTCGACCACTGCATTGTCGACTAGTTTCTTGATGTCGTTGGTGCAAAAGTTATGGAGAAAGCTAATGCGGTCTTTCCCACGCATGGTGATGAGTGCAATGTTTGAAGCGGTCCACACCGAAGGTGAGTCAAATTTCACGGACATCATGAGTTCCCCATATGAAGCTGGCTAGCGTTTCAATCTTATTTGATGGCAATGCGATGAGCATCTAGCAGACAATTGACCTTCTTTGCGGCAGTAACGAGGTTATTGATCTGTGATGGAGATTCAATATTCGCCAGGCCTATTGATTCGACATCGTCACCGGACAAATTGCTCAACAGGTAGATGTGATATTCATCCCTTAGACGCAGAATCTCCTGAGCAGCTTGGATGTCTATATCAGGCTGTTGTTTGAGTTGCTCAGAAAGCTTTTGATGCGCGTCATTACTAGCTAAGAGCCTCAAAGGGGCTGGCAATGGTCCTGAAAGCTCGCTGCAAATGACAATCGCGCCAGTTGAAGCTGTTGACTTTGCAAGCGTGTTAAGCGCTCTTGCCAGATTATCCCATGTTTGATGTTGGTAAGGTCCAGAAAGTGTTCCAATACTGAGGTCGCTTTCAGAAAGCGAATGCCCCCAGATCGCATCGGCGATTGCGGGCACTGAATTCTGTAGCGTGAAAATATCTCCGGCTGTGATGTTGTGAATTTCGTCCCCATTAGCAGGAGTCACTTTCATGACGTATTGAACTCCAAGCATGTTGGCTGCTTCCATGGAATCACGTTTTAAAGAAGCAGCATTTTGGTATGAGCGAAATCTCAGGATTGTTTCTGTTTCCGTATATAGGGGGAATAGGTCATGAAAAAATCCGGCATAACCGAAAATCGAATCGGGAAGATTCGAACAAATTGGGAAGACAACATCGGAATCAACAAGCGTCTTATTTAGACGAATAGGCTCCCCTTCTTCGGTGGCAGTCAGATAAGCCAGTTCTTCCGGAATATCTGGGTTGTGGACTTCAAAAGTCAGGGTGCTATAGACGAATTCATCAAGAAGGTGTTTTAATTGAGCTTCGACACTCGCAGTCGATTCATTAGCGAAGACAATAGTGATGTCTTCGAGAGCGACCTCAGTGTAGGTCTGTATGTATTCGATGATCGTGGCGAGGATTTCGGCGGTGCGTGGTATAGATTCGCCCACAGCGATTGCTAAAGTGTCCTCGGGAAATACAATTTCCCGGAATGCGGGAAAGTGAATAGATTGCTCCAGACTACTGTACACTGCATCTTTTAGCGTTCCAATAATCGGTTCGACATTGAGGCTTGCTGATGTTAACACCTGCTCAGTGGTGCAATCGATTGTTAGCGAATGGGATGCTCCATAGTGGAGATCGACGCTCATATTACGACTTTCCGTACATTTAGGGGGAGATTTGATGGAGCATTGATCTTAGCCTGCGAATCTTGGATTTCCTAGGGACCAAGGCCAGGCTCGGTGGAGTGTTCCCAGGTGATTTTGATGGAGCCGAAGTGTTGGAAGCTAAACTCAGAATGCCGACCAAGAATTTTACGGTAATGGGTAAGAGTTTACCCGTGAATAGTCGAAAGAAATCGACTATTTACTAGTGTAAGCGGCCTATAATAAGTGGGCTTGAATGATTGGGAAAGTCTGGGATGGATTTGAATGGTTAACAAAACATTTGCTGCGGTATTGAGCCTCGTTTTCTTAGCGTCGAATGGTTCTTTTGAGGTTGAAGCGGATGAGTTTCGTCAGCTATTACGTTCCGGGGAATACGTTCAAGCATTGGGTCGTGCGCGTGCTAATCAAGACATGGTATTACGTCAGCAACAAATGATTCAAATCGCGCGCCATCAGGCAGCCTCTGGCGTTCAAGCCGGTGCGTTGGAATCGCTTGCCTCGCTGCAGGATTTTGCCGACGGAAGCTTGATTCGTTCCACGGGGCAAGCCGAGACCAGACCAATGCCTTCCGGTAGTCAGGGTGGGGCTGCAATGGCAGACTTTGATACTCTGATTGATTTGATTAAAGCGACGGTCGCTCCTGATAGTTGGGATGATCTTGGGGGAGCAGGAACGATCACTCCTTTTCCGGGCGGTATTTATGTTGATCGTGATGGTTTGATGGTTCGGCTGGACTCTCGTCGGGACTCTGAGTTGCAGGGCATCCGTAGAGAGCAGTTTGACGGGATGTTCAGTGACAAAGGGCAGGATGTCCGAGAGACTTCATCGATGAGAAAAGTTTCTCTGGTTCGGCTACAGCGGCAGTTGCAGTTGTTGCAGTTGCGGAATGAGCGTGCGGACCAGGTAATGCGGAATTTGGCAGGTATCTATAAGATTCAATACGTTCTTGTTTATCCAGATCAAAGAGATATTGTCATTGCGGGGCCGGCCGGGCCATGGAAAGAGAATGGCAATGGACGCCTAGTGAATACAAACAACGGTAAACCCGTTTTGAAGTTGGATTACTTGGTGGAATTGATGCGAAATGCCTATTCTGCAAATCCGACGTTTGGATGTTCCATTACGCCTCGTACCGCCAATTTATTGAAGGCGAAGCAGTATCTTGCAAGTCATAACGGTAAACCGTTGACGCCTCAAAATACGGATGCGTGGATTCAAGGTTTGCGGCAATCCGTTGGGCGACAGGACGTTGAGGTGTTCGGTACGGATAATCAGACCCATTTGGCCCAGATTTTGGTCGAGGCTGATCACCACATGAAACTCGTCGGCCTCGGCGAGGTTCCGGGTGTTCCAGGTATGAATAGTTATCTCGATAATTTGGTGCAGTCCGACGAACCAACCCAGGGCGTAAATATGTTGCGTTGGTGGTTTACCACGAATTATCAGGCGCTTCATGCCTCTAAGGATGGCTTGGCTTTTGAGGTGGTTGGGCCAGCTGTCAAAGTACTCAGTGAAAACGAAATCGTCGATCAACTTGGTAATCGACAACAGACGGGAAAGTCAGATCCCCTGACTCAACAATTTGCCTCAGAGTTTACTAGTAATTTTGAAATGCTGGCGGAACGCTACCCGGTATATCAGGAATTACGCAACGTGTTCGACTTGGCCGTTATTTCAATGTTGATTAAGTCTCACGAACTTGACCGCAAGGTGGATTGGAACCCGGAATTTTATACGCAGTCTTATGGTTATCAGCCTGTTCGAGCTCAGGCAGTTAATTCGGTGAAGTCTGTTGTTAGTTATCGTATTACCACGGATCGGGTGGTTTTAGCGGCAGTTTCTGGTGGCGTTATTGTTGATCCTCTTCCCGTTGTCAACCAAAAGAATCTCAAACAAGACGACTATGGCATTTTAAATGCCGAGTATCAGGGAAATCGAGGAATTGATTTGCCAGGTAATACTTGGTGGTGGGATTAATACTAGTCGTTGCAACTTTCCTATCTTACGTATATGCTCACCTTATAGTAGCTGCATAAAGAACTATATTTAAAGGACGAAAGTCATGAAGCGATTTATCGCGCTTACCTTTTGCGGGTTAATGTTTACTGGTTTTACGGTGGGAATCAGTTCCGCTCAGGATAAGGTAGAGAATCCACCTTCTGACCAACAAGAGCGTCGCGAAGCGTCTCGCCAGGAAGCTGAGCATCTTGAAGAATTGGCTGGTCATGCCAGGGAAATCCGTGCTGAGATTAACCGTGTACAGGATCAGTTTGATAAGGCACGCGAGGCCGGCAAGGAAGGCCAAATCCGAGAACTGCGGCAGTTTCTGGAAGAGTTGCATGAAGAGCTTCTTCACGTAGAACAAGAGCTTCAAGGTGAAGAGCGTGAGCATCATCGTGATGGAGAAAAACGATCAGAGCTTGACGAGCATCGTAACGCATTGCGACATGAACTTGGGGAGCTTGAGAAGCATATCGAAGCTGCATCCAATGAAGGAAACGAAGAAGAAGTTCGTGAATTGAAGCG
>PAAT01000092.1 GCA_002698965.1 Rhodopirellula sp.
AACGCGTCCGCCTCGGCGGCGCGCGCCTGATCGGCCGCGCGCTCGGCCGACGTCGCAGCCGCCGCGTCCTTGTTCCGCGCCGACTCGGTGACCGGAATGGACGGATCCCGAACGTGGCGCTGCTGCGCCAGGTTCCGGCGGCGCATCTCGCGCCGCTCGCGGCGGTCGCGGTGGCTGCGGTGGCTGCGCTGGATGCTGAGCGCGGCCGCGAAGCGCGCCTGCGCCTGCTCAAAGGTGTTCTCGGCCGCGCGGTCGTCCTCTGCCACCGCCGCACCAACCGCCACCGCCTCCGCCGCCGCGGCGAGGGCCACCGGTGCGGCCGAGGCGGGGATCAGGGTGCGGTCCAGCGCGTCGGCGGCCGCCATGGCCGCAGCGGCCGCGGCCATGGGACTGCGGAACGGCGGCGGCGCCGCCGGGCGGGGCGCCGCCGGGCGGGGCGCCGCCGGGCGGGGCGCCGCCGGGGCGTCGAACCCCACGTACCGCGCGGGCGCCGCCGGCGCCGGGGCGGCAGGCGCCGGGGCGGCAGGCGCCGGGGCGGCAGGCGCCGGGGCGGCAGGCGCCGGCGCCCCGTCGGGCGGGCTGCGAAGGCAGAGCAGGTCCACAATGTTCTGCGAGGTAGCGCGGCTTGGGGACTTCACCTTCAGCAGCCAGTCCACCATGGAAAAGAGCGACGCGCTGTACTTGTCTTTGACGCGCTTCTCCACGTCGTACCGGCCGAAGCTGATGCGGCGAATGAGCGCGGGCAGAGCCGTCGGCACGGTGCCGTCCACGTTGGACCACGGCGAACGGAAGCTCATGAGCTCAAACGCGATGCAGCCCAGCGACCAGTTGTCCGCCGAGAAGGTGTACACTTCGCCGTTGATCACCTCCGGGGCCATGTACAGCGGCGAACCGACGCACGTCGCGCAAAAGTTGGTCCCGGGGGTCAGGGCCTTGGAGAGACCGAAATCCGCGAGCTTGAGCGTCCCGAGCTGGTCCACGAGGATGTTGGCGGGCTTGAGGTCGCGGTGCATGAGGCGCAGCGTGTTGTGGCAGTACGACAGTGCCTCCGCGATCTCCTGGACGAAGTGGAGCAGCTTGGTCTCGGGAAAGAAGCGCCGGGACGACGAGAACTGCTTGATGATGTCGTCCAGCGACCCGTTGCTCGCAAACTCCATGAGAATGTGGAACCGCATCGCCCCCGAGCCGGCCCACCAGTTCTCGATCAACGCGACCACGTTGTTGTGCTGCGCCCGCTGCAGACAGGCGACCTCGTCCATGACCTCAGCGCGTGCGCGGTCGTCGTTGCTCTTCACCGTGACCTCCTTGAGACAGTACTGCTTGCCGTGACGGGTGCGGACGAGCAGCGCGACCCCGAAGGTGCCCTCGCCGAGCTTGCGAACGTACTCCAGCCCCATGCCGGACGGCGTGACCCATGACTTTGGCATCTTGTGTCTGTGTGTGTATGTACTTTTGTGCTTTCGCGCGGAGACTGAGTTTTTTTTTTTTGTCCAAGTGCACACGAACTCCGCAACTCCAACACTCCAAAACTCCAAAACTCCACGAAGACTCCGGAGACTCCAAGATTTTTTTTTTTATGTAACCAAACTACGGACTGCTCCAAACAGCAGATGCCCATCCACACTCCCCCTTTTTTTTAAAAAAAAAGGGGGGGGGTTGGGTGGAGCGCAGACGAACGGGAGGGGGGGCGCGGCGGCTCGCCATGGAGTGCTCCGACGCTCGTTCGCTGGTGCGATCGCTCGCCGCAGTCATGCCCGATGTGATGGACGAGCACGGCGAGGACCACACTCCTCCCGACCGTCCGACGACGCCGGGAGAGCTGCACGACACATCCGCGACGTGGTACGTGTACCAGAGGCTCGCGCGGTGCAACCTCGACACGCTGAAGCGGCTGGGGCGGCGGATGCCCCCTCCCGGCGTCTCGAAGCGCAGCCAGCGTGTGCTCCGGACCGAACTGCTGCAGCATCCGAGCATGCAGTTCCACAAGCAGCTACACGCCAAGGTGTTTCTGGATCGGTACTTCGCGGAGGTCGAACGGGAGGTGCGAATGGAGGATGAGCTACAGGCGCTTTATGCCGACGTGAACGCCATGAACGAACCCATGGATTTTTGCGACATCCAAGCCATTCTGAGCCGCGCCCGCAGCGCCGGCGTGGACACGTCCGGGAGCGGGTACCGGTCGGTGCTGCGCCTCATGTGGAAACACCGCGCAGAAGCGCTGGAGCGCGCGGGCGACGACGAACAGACCGTGAAGCAGATCTTAAGCAGCGTTTCCTGATCTGTCGTCAAGCACACGCACCCACACGCTCCCGTCCAGTACCACGTAGACGCGTTCGCCGTCGGTGAAAAAGGGTTTTGTGTGTGCCACGCCCTTTGGCGTCGCAGCCCGCCGCACCGCGTCCACGACGTCCGCCTCGCGAATCCGGAGCGCACCGTGCAGCGCCGCCGCGTCCGGGATGCGCACCCACACGTCGCGCGATCGGCGGCGCGCCCCGCGGGTCAGCGCGATGCACAGGCACGACAGCGCCGACGTGAACGTCAGGCCCGCGGCGGCAGCCGTGAGGAAGGCCGAGCGCGCGGGTTGCTCGTCCGGTGGCTCCCCGGGAGGTGCGTTCGGCGGCGGCGCCGCCGGCGGCGCCGCCCGGCACCGGCACCCCGCGCAGTCCAGCGCAAAGTCCGCCTCCAGCGTGTCGCAGGTGTACCGCGCCCCGAAGACGGCGAGCGCGTCGTCGCAGCAGCGGAACTCCCCGCCACCGTAGGACACGTCACAGTCCTCGCAGACGTCCCCCGGCAGCAGGGGCGGCGGCGGCGGCGACGGCGGCGAGGGCGGCGGCGGCGGCCCGCGCGGCGGCGAACACGGCGGCGCGGGAGGCGCGGGAGGCGGCGACGGCGGCGGCGGCGGCGGGCTCGGAAACGCGAGCACGAGGGGCGGCCTCGAAGGGGGCGACGGGGGCGAGGACGGCGGCGCCGGAGGGAACGGCGGCGGGCGCGGGCGAAAGTCCGACCCCGCGCGCTGGCAAAACTCGCACCACGACCACAGCGGACTGTGCAGAAACTGAACGCCGGCGGGGCACGCCGCTCTGGTGTATCCCAGCTCCACTACGCCCGCGTGCCAGCTGATGCTGCAATTGTACGCGATGACGAGCCCAAGGCAATGGTGCATGGCCCTTGCCTGAAGCCCCATTCAAAAAAAAAAAGGGCAACATCCTTTGGAGTGTGGAGTTTTACCTTTGCCTTTCACCGCTAAAAAAAAAAAAGATCGGAGTGCACAGCTCGCACCCCCGCTCCTGCTCTCCGATGTCTGACGCGCTTTCGGACGTGCTGCCCCACCTGACGCGCCCGCCATCGGAGCGCGCGCTCACGTTTGCGCGGTCGATCCTCTCCGTGTACCGCCTGCGCAAGCTGGAGTTCATCAAAGCGTGCCCCGACGTGAAGTGCCGCTACCGCCCTCGGCACCACCGGTGGCTGGAGGCCACTGCCTGCGCGCAGATCGCCCTGTACGAAGTCGATGGATACGCGTACGAGACCGATCAGCTCTTCTTGGACATCCTTCCGCTCATCTCTCCCAAGGACGGCCAGCGGCGCCGGCGCATTCGCGTCCTCTCCGAGTGCGTGCACGAGGTGGAGCTGTTCCTCCGTGGACGCGCGCCCGGCATCGTCCCCGCGCTCGACTGGCCGCGGCTCATCCCGGACCACGACATCGGCCGCGCGCTGTCGACCCTCGTCCGCAATCGCGGTGAGGAGCTCGGCCTCGAGTCTGAGTGCGTCACGCGCGCCGTCGACCTAATGGAGCGCTGGATCCGCGTCGGCCGGTTTATCCACTACGGCCGCACCACGGCGGGAGCGCTGCTGCACCTCGCCGACGGGGAGCGCGTGAGCGTCACGGCCGCGGCCGCGGTCTGTCGGATCGACGGCCGAACGATGAAGCGGGCCGCCGACGACATCCTCGAAGACCTCCGCGAGCTCGTCGAGGACGCCCACAGCGGGGCGCCGGCGCTCAAGAAGTCCCGCATCGCGTCGTCATGAGCGCGGCTCGCCTCGAAAGGTGGTCATGGCCTCGCCGTACAGCTGGGAGAAGGATTGGTGGGGGTGGTACGGCACGCCGCGGTCGGCGCACGTTTGCTCTAAGACGGCCTGGGCGATGTGGTGGTGCGAGACGTCGATGCTCGGAAACAGGTGGTGTACGGTGTGTAAATTTAGCGTCAGGTATACCAAATTGCGCGGAAACCTTACCCGCACGTCCCAGTCGCCGCACGCCTCGATCTGGTGCACCGCCCACTCGTCCGCACCGGCGACGGCTCCGCCGCGCGCCATGGCGGCGGCGGACGCGCTGCCATTGTGGTTTGCGAGCGCGATGGTGAAGTACAGGGTGCCCGTGACGGCACGCGCCAGCGCCCACAGCGCCAGACCAGCAGCGCCGCCGCGGCAGCCGACGAAGAGCGCGGCCTCCAGCGCCGGAAGCCAGTCTCCGATCGTGAGCGACTCGCGGCCGCGAGCGACGTCGGCGAGCCGAACCGCGTGGTTGACCGGAATGCCGAAACACAGGAGCAGCGGCGCCAGCGCCGGGAAGACGGAGCGCTGCAGCAGGCCGCGGCGCGCGCGCGGATCGACGACCAGGAAGGGCTCCGTCCCCTTGAAGTGGTTGTCCTCGGGGGTGTTGGTGAACATGTGGTGCTGCAGCACGTGCTCGCGGCGCCAGACGTTCGCGCTGAGCCCCACGAGGTCGAGCGCGTGCGCGTGCGCGTAATACGCGGGCTGGTGGACGAAGTTGTGGCCGAAGCTGCCGAGGATGGCGGCCACCGCGCCCATCGCCGCGGCGCTGGCGGCGCGGCCCGTGGCCAGCGTCGCGACCGCGAGGCACGCCCACGCGGCCAACGAGGCCCAGAAGAGGCCGAGGCACACGCGCGTCGGTCCGCCGCGGACGGGAGCGCCGGCGGCGCGCAGCGCCGCGCGCAGCCGGTCCCGCAGCACGCAGAAGAAGCCGTCCTCCGCCGAGAGACCGAGATCCGCCGCCAGGTTGCCCGGCGTGCGCACCCGGTACTGCTCGAGGACCCGCCGTGCTCTGCGCCAGTCCAGGTGGTGGGCCTCGAAGGCGAGCGTGGCGTCGCCGAAGCGGTCGCGCGCGAGCAGCAGAACGTGCTGGCCCCCGGGATGCAGCGCGAGGAACGGAGTGAGGTCGTAGTCGACGCCGCCGATCCTCCACCACGGATCCGACGGCTCAAACGGCACGCCGGACGAATAGCGCGGCATAGATGCCGCGCTGCCCCTTAAATCCCTACGACCCGTAAAAAAAAAAAACCGTTTGTTTCCTCAAGCCCCTCAAGAAGGCGAGGAAATGCGAAGGCACCGGCACGTCTCCACCTCCAGCGAATCACGAATCCTCTTCCGCGACATAGACGCGTACATGCAAATCGAAGACGGGTCCACTGGGCACGTTTACGACCCGTGCCACGCCACCGACGGCCGCGTCTGGATCGCAGTGCCCCATGGCCGCGCTGTGTTCGTCGTAGCCAACGCCACCGGAACCACTAGCCGAGGGCGAACTCACGGCGCCCGCTTCACGGTGACGTCCGCCTCCCAGCAGGTGGCGATGGACACCCTCCCGTTCCGTCCGTGCAGCATCTCCGTCGACGCGCTGCCCACCGACGGCGAACACGTCGGGCACTTTGTGTGCGAGTGGCAATGGTCGGAGCGTGCGCCTCCGTCGTGCGGGTGCCTGCGAATGACCCCCACGCCGCTAGTCCGAGAACGGCAGACGATTCACTTCACGACGGTGCCGGAAGCACTGCGGAACATCGTGCAAGGAAAATCGTCAGTTTGAACCCATTCCCACCCACTGCGCAACGGCGAAGCCAGGTCGAGGCCGTGCGACCGTCTCGACCGTGCGACACACAACCAAAAAAAAAAACACGGGGATACCCAAAGGCAGGACGAGTGGCGCGGTCACCATGGAAGACCTCGACGAGTGCCAGAAGCAGCAGCTCTTCGAAGGTGCCGTGGCCATTGTGAACGAAGCCATGCGGCGCAAAGAGATCGCCGTGTCCAACGAGGAGCGGCTCACGCTCTACGCACTCTACAAGATCGTGACCGTCGGCCAGCACCCCGCGCCGCCTCGGCCTGCGTTTGGAGCGCGTCGCGCGATGTGGGATGCGTGGGAAAATGCGTCGCCGACTCCGAAGGCGCAGGCGCGCGAGCGGTACGTGGCCAGGGTCGCGAACCTCACGCCAAATTAGAATCACCGCTGGGGTGAAAAAAAATAGAAAACGAAGTTGAATGCGGCGAGGAGGGAGACTCGTGCCCCAGAAAAAAAAAATGTGTTGGTAGCAATTAACCACCAGACCACGCGCCAGTCTCCACCATCCCAGAAAAAAAAAATGACAGGCTCTAGTTCACCCTGCGAAGGAGGCGCCTCCTACTTCACTGCTGCACAAAAGTGCGTGCCGTTTACACCAGGTGTGAACCCGACACAGACGCCCCCGATCCCTACTCCGACGTACGTCATGCTGGCGAACAAACCCCTGAACACAGAAGACGTCCCCTCCACGGTCAGCCGCAATTTCGCTGGCACAGCGAAAGCGGCGGCAGCACCACCCCCGTCGACCGACCCGATGCGCAAGTCCAAGAAGCTCGGGGATCTGCAGTCCTCGTCGCACTCCTCCGGACGCCCCTGAACCACAGACACCCACACACACCCACACACACACCAAAAAAAAGAAAGGCATATCCCCTTTTTTTTTCAAAAAAAGAACAGCCGAGATCGCACACACGTGCCAGACCTTTGAATACTCTTGAAGAAAAAAAAACCGGTGAGCATTTAAAAAAAATAAAATTCATGTGGTAAAGTCAAAACCACCCACCCCTCCCTTCCCCCAAAAAAATGCAGTGCAATTGCCCACCCGCCGTGCTGCAGTATACTGTCGCGCTCTGCGTTCTGTACCTGCTCCTCCGCGACATTCGGCCGATGCGCCTTTGGATGCAAGTCACGGGACGCAACTCCGCTCGGGAACACTTTCTCCCTAAAGTGTCCAACCAAACCCTCAAAGGAATCGTTGCAGTCGACGCAAACAACAACATGGTGCAAATACCCAAGGCAGACTTTGAACGCGTCATCGACGACAAGTTCAGGGGGGTTACCAGAACCATTGAGAGCACCAAAAAAGCTTTGGAGACAACGATTGCACTCGTTGAAGTGACAGCAAAAGACGGTGTGGCCAGAGCCAAAGCCGCTCAGACTACGGCAAATGGCAAGCAAGATGCAGGACACTATATAGTCAAAAATAGTGAATACCGCTTGCAAGGAAAAAGTGTGAATAAAGACGGGCACTATAAAGGATGGTTCTGGATGTCAACCGCCCATGGAGACAAAGATATGGGCGGCGTATATGACAGCGCGGAATGGTGGAAAGATGGAAATAAAGCGGTGAAAATCAAAATCGTGTAGTCACCACATTCCAAAAAAAAAAAATATTTGTTTTTATGCTCACTTTAAAAAAAAAAAAGAAAAATGGACTTTCTTCGCGAGTGCGCAAAGCGCCTCGACGCAGGCGAGGACGGGGCCGCCGTCCTCGCCGACGTGCGCGCGCGGTACGCGACGCTCAACGGCGTGCAGCAGAAGCTTTCGGTCGTCCGCTCGCTCGCGTCGGTGTCCAGCGCCTTCGAGAGCGAGGTGCGCCGGCGCATGCCGGACGCGGGGGAAGCGGACGTGCAGCGCGTGCTCCGCGGAGGGCGGGACGCGCGCCTGAAGGCCACCGACGGCGAACCTCCTCTTCCTCACCGGTTTCCGGAAAACTTCAAGGCCTTTTCGCTCACGCTGGCCGAGCAGAAGCAGTGCAAGGCGCTCGCCGGCCAGGCGCGCATGCGCAAGACCTGCAGCCGGATCGGCGTCGACGGGCGCGAGCTGCTCGCTTACTGCCGGCGGATTGTCGACTGCGCGGAGCGGGCCCACCCAGCACGCCTGGCGCTGGCGGTCATGCTGCTCACCGGCCGGCGCATGGTGGAGGTCATCGGTGGCGGGAGCGAGCTCGCGGCGCACGATGGCGACGGCGACGGCGACGGCGACGGCTGTCCGCGCCACCTCATGCTCTTCCGCGGCCAGGCGAAACGGCGAAGCGCGATCGACAACGGCTACGTCATCCCAGTGCTGCACGACAGCGCTGCGCTCGTTCACGCGCTGAGCGCGATCGCAGGGCACTTCCCGCCAGCCTATGAGGCGACGGACGTGAAGCAGGTCCGAAACCAGAAGACCTCGCGCAAGTACCAAAGCTGGCTGTCCAGAAACCTGCACGCGGACGAAACCCTTCGGTCCGTCGGCCGACCGCACGCGCTGCGTGCCGTCTACGCGTGCATGTGCGTGAGCCTGTTCGAGTTCGTGGGCGATCCGGCGCCGTGCTTCATCACGATGAACGTGCTCGGCCACGCCTGTCTCGAGGAAAGCCTGGTGTACTCGACGGTGAATTTGGGTCCTGGCTTTGAGTCCGAGCCCAAGCTGGGGACGACACCAATCGAGCTTCCACGACTCGCCAACGAGTGACGCGCGACACCGGAAGAACGCAAAAAAAAGAAATAAAAAAAAAATATACGGAAGATTTTTTTTTTTTTTAGCATCAGCGCGCGGCCTTGCCCCGCGCGCGCCGCGCTTAAAACAAAAAAAAAAAAAAATACGCGTCGCGGTGTCATCTCGCACCGTTTTTTTTTTAAGAGCCTGCACTCTCAAGAGACCTTTGTTTTGGCAGGATGAACACAGAACTGCGCCTGCGGCGTGAAACGTTTGAGGAACCGCTGATCGAGAGACTGGGCGTGGGCGGAGGCATGATCCCCTTTGCCATCGACGAGCATGGTACAATCCGAGTGCTCCTCGGTAGGGAGCGCTTCGTCGCCGGGTGGAAAGGCTCGTGCCGATGGAGCGGATTCGAGGGCTCGCGAAAAGTGGCGGAGACGCTCAACGAGACCTCCGCGCGCGAGTTCGACGAGGAGTCCATGGGCGTAGTCATGGGCCCGAAGGCCGCCCGCCGCATCATCGACGACAAGCTGTACGCGCTGCGCATCGTGCTCAAGATACTGAGCGAACGAAAGACGCCACGCTATCACACGAATCACGCTGTTCAAATCCCCTATGACGCGACGATCCCAAAACGCTTCCTCGCGACGCGCATCGAAGTCGAGGCCGTGGAACGTCTCGTGCAGGAGTGGCGATACGTCAGGCCGGAGAGCTTTCCGGCGAAGGACGTCGGGGCGGTAGCGGCCTCTGCCGACGGCAGCGAGGCCGTGGAAGTCTGCGCCCTTGCGGAGGACGTCGCGGACGCGCCGGTCACCACGATCCGCGACGCGCGCGAGTGCAAGCAGGCGTTGCGGTGGGCGACGCTGCGAGCGGAGGTGGACGCCGCCGTACGCTGTGCGGCGCACCCCGCACTGTGCGTGCGCCGACGCCAGGGTTGGCTCTGCGATACCACGCTCAACGCCGACTACATGGAGAAGGATTTACTCAAATGGTGGGACCTCGACGAGCTTCAGCATGTGATTAGCAACCGCGGGCGCGCGGGGCACGACAGATTTCGCCCATACTTTTTGCCCGTCTTGCAAACGCTCATCGAAGAGTTCCTCGCCCTGCCGCCGTCGCCAAACGCTGCCGTCTCGCCGGACGTCCTCGCCGACCCCGAAGCCCCTCGCGCATGCGAAGACGACGCGAACGGACGCCCAGGCCACAGCGATCGCCCACACGCAACACGCAATCGCCGTGACCATCCCGACAGCGAGGACGACGTCAGTGAACAGACCGAGGAAGTGTGTCCGGGGTGTCCACCGATCTGACAGGGAGCTGGGCCGCAACGTCCTTGCGGGCGCGTGCAATGTTCGAAGCCACATTCTGCAGCGCGGTGCGAACCCACTCCACATTTGGACACACACACTCGATGTGCTTGTCCAATGGATGCACCTGTGTGCACGACACGAACGACCCGTCCCGGTGGAGCGCGAGCCGCTCCAACTCTTCTCGCAGCGTGCACGCCAGCGTCGCGTCGCCCTCGTCAAAAAGATAAAACGTTTTCTGCGTCTCCATGAGCCACCGACGGCCCAGATCTGCCGCCTTCTTTGCGCAAAACTGATTTTCGTGTGGAGCGGCTCGTCCTCCGATCGCTGCAGAGAATGTAAAAGACGGAAAACTCGGCCAGCGTGAAGCCGAGCGCTGGAAAAAATATGTCGGGAGATTGGCCGTTTGTGCGGACAGACTGAAACACTCGGCGGCGCTCTTTCACGTCCATGTTCGTGATCACCTGAAAAAGGACAATGTACTTCTCCCACGACGCACGCTGCGAGTCGGCGTCCATACCCCCAGCAAAAAGGGGACCAAAAAAATTGGCTTTTTTTTTTTTTTACTGAGTTGTTTTGCTTTTTTTTGCGCAAAGGCCTGCCAACGAATGATCCTAAAAGGAAAAAAAATTTTTTTTTTTTTTAATCCATTGCTTTTTCCCACTGCGTGGTGGTGGTCTTCACGGGCCGATCGAGGCCGGTCTGCACCGCGTTCGATCCGCCGCTGTCGCCCCACGGCGCGTCGACGGAGGCGGGCGCGTCGTGCAGAGCGCCGAAGGACGGACGTTCCAGAGACAGCAGGTAGTCCACGGCCTCTTCGACCGACGCCCCCGCCAGGCCGTCGCGTCGCAAATCCATCCATGCCCGCTCAACAACCGCCTCCGGGGCCGCCACCCCACGGGATCGTGCGATGCGCAGGAATTGCTTCCATTCAGGAGGGGTTTTGCACGCGGACTCTTTGAGCGCAGACACGACGGTCTTAGGAAGGTTCAGCGGCATGAACAACTCGGGCGTGTCCTTGCCCAAGCCTACAATGTCTGCCATGTGTGAATTTTTTTTTTGTTGATTTTTGTCGTGTTGGTTTGTCACCCTTTTTTTCTCTCCCGCTCCCCTTTTTTTTTTTTCCGGTCGGCCGATCCGCGCGCGCGCGCGTGCGGTCAGTGCTCAGTTTTTTTTATTTTGGGGGCGAGGGAAAAAAAAAGCGAGAAGAGGAGTGTTCTGCGCTTCCTGTAATATGTCCGCGCCCCCCCAACCTCGGCGTGTCGAAGACGTGTACAGGCCCGCGATCGAAGAGATCCGGCGCCGCCGCGGAGCCGCCGAAGACCCGGCCGAGCGTGCAGACGCGCTGGCGCCCGAAGAGGTGGGCGACGTCACCGATCACCGCGTCGCACTCGTCAGCATCGGATGCGCCGTCCTCGCGCCGCGACCCGTCGACCCCAAGTTTCCGGCACTGCGCATCTACGGCATCTTTGACGAACGCGAAGACGCTGCCGAACACGCAGATATCATCCGCGAGGCGGACCCCGAGTGCTCCTTGATCGTGGTACGCTGCGGCCAGTGGATGATCGTCCCTCAGAGCGAAGAGATACGCGACGACGCGAACAAGGCGATCGCGCGCCGCGACGAACTTCTGCGAGCGCACAGAGACAAACGGCGGATCGAGAACGACGAATTCGATCGGTGCATCGCCGAAAACTTTGAGCGGCCTACCCCGACGTGCGGTTCGGATTCGCACTGGGACGACGACCAGGAAGAGACTGAGAGCGCTGTCCGCGAGCTGTACAAGCGGCCAAAGCGTCTCCGTGGAGGCACCGAAGTGCGAGGCCAGACCTGCTGTGTTATCTCGGTCATTCCCGACCCCGTTGCCGGAGAATGTTTGTTCAAAATTCTGCGTTGCTTTGAATCCACCATTGAAGCCAACGAGTGGGCCAGCGGTCCTGGAAGATCCCTGTACATGGAGGAAGACCTGGTCGTGACCAGCACGTGCGAATGGACCTATCCGAACTCCTTGCGTGTGAAAACGGACAAGACATTTTATCGGTTGGGCGAGCAACAAAAAATCATGGACGCCGCGGAAGAAAATCCGCGAAAAGTCAAACGCTATAAAGATTGGCTCAAAGAACAAGAGGCAGCGGAAGATGCCACTAAGGCTTGCGACGCCGGCTCCAGCACCGAAGCTGAAGAAGGAGACAAAAAGTGATTACATTTTGCGGCAATACGTTCGCGAAGGACCGCTGACGTAACGGCATGACCTGGCGCGGTCGCAAGGCGACTTTGTGAGCCCCGCGCACGGAGATTTCGGCGAGGCCTTCTTCTTGGCCGGCGAGGCCTTCTTCTTCTTGGGCGACGCCTTCTTCTTGGGCGACGCCTTCTTCTTCTTGGGCGACGACTTCTTCTTCTTGGGCGACGCCTTCTTCTTCTTGGGCGACGACTTCTTCTTCTTGGGCGACGACTTCTTCTTCTTGGGCGACGACTTCTTCTTCTTGGGCGAGGCCTTCTTCTTGGGCGACGCCTTCTTCTTCGGAGACTTCTTCTTCTTGGGCGACTTCTTCGGCATGGGTGTGTCCGATTCCATGTTTTTAAACTTTGCCGGCGTCTTCATGACTTTGAGCGGCCGCGCCTTCTTGATTCCGTCTTGACCGAACTGAAAGTACGACGAGTCGTCGGACGAGTTCGCCACTGCGTCGAACATGTTGAGGAGTGGCATTTTGACTGTTTTGGTGTTTTTGTCCTGGTTCGTGCCGTGTGTGAGCGGCTGTTTTTGGGGGTCTTTCTGGTATGAGACCTATTTTTTTTTTCTGCTGACTTTCATAGTAACCTTGAAAAAATCAGTAACATAAAAAAAAAATGCGCACCGAAGGAATTGCGGTCGGAATCGCTACGGCGATCGTCATCGTGTCGTCGTACGGCATGCGCGGCACCAAATGGGAAGAAGAAGAAAAGCCTGTCATCCAACCGCGCCCTATCACGTTTGGAATTTCGTGGGGCGTGATTTTTGTGTTGGCCATCGCTTACGCAGTGATCGCAAACAACACCACCGACTCGCTGGCGCGTCCCACTGCTTTATCGGCATACCTGTTCGCGGCCGCGTTGACCACATGTGCGGCGTGGCCCGTCGTGCGACGAAGCCCGCGACGGGCGCTCGTAGTCATCGCCACCGCAAGCGTCTTCGCGTGGGCGGCGATGCTCACAGAGCAATCGAAGCTCACAATCTACGGCGCCGCAACGCAATGCTTGGGTTCGTGGCTGACCGTGGCCTTATTGCTCAGCTCGATACTCGCCGGACTCAAACAACTGGATACCCCCAACGTGTTGGTCTCGCTGGTCACGCTCCTTTCGGTGCTCGCTGTGGGGGTTCGCGCACCCTTCTTCACGCTGCCGCTAGCGCTTGCTTGCATCAGCCAGACGAATTTTTCCGCCAAAGAAGGTTTCGGAACACTGACGGCTTGTGTTGGTGCAATCGTGGCCTTAATGACGTACATGTGACCAACCACACACAAAAAAAAGAGAGACACACACAAACACAAATTCACGACTCTGGATCCTGATGGCATGCGTGACACAGCCCGAATCGTGTGTCGACGACGTCGGCGAGTTCGGGGCACGTCGAACCACACAGATGGCATTTGGGAACAAGGACCCAAAACGCATCGAATATTTTCTGCTCCTCGTCGGTCAATATGGCCGTGGTCGCCAGCCCGTACATGCGTGAAATCATGCTTGCAAAGAAACACTGGCTTGTCGATTCCAAGTGCAGTAAAAAATGGTGAGCAGAACCAGCGCGAAGAACTTCCTCCATGCAAAACTCGCGGTCAACCGGTGAACCGGAACACGCCACCACCGAAAGCTGAACGCGAAACACCCAGTCAGCGATGGTCTCGAGCTCCATTGTTTTTTTTTTTGGGAGGTGGGGAGAGACTCTCCTCAAAGATTTTTTTTTTCTTTTCACCAGAGCTCCGAAACCTCAATGTCCCTCCACTCCTCGCCTTCAAGGCACTCGGGCTCGTTGGGCTCGGCGTACTCAAACTCGTAGTCTCCCGTGTGTGTTTGTTTCTTTTTGAGCACGGCGCCTATGTTGCCTGAATTTAAGTCCAGCCGACGCTCCGCATCGCTGATGCTCGCGTACGTCGTCCATTCCTCGGTGTTGCGCTTGCGACCACGGACGGGCTTGGAGAGTTTCAAGGCGTTTGAACGGCGTTCGGTGTTTGTGTCGTACGAGTGCTGGATGTTCTGGGAACGGGTCACCGCACGGAGGTTTGAGAGGCAGTTGTTGGACGGGTTCCCGTCGGTGTGGTCGATCTGGCGCGGGTCGTCCACGCCGCTTAAAATCCCGAACGCCGCGCCGATCGCACGGTGGGTTTTATACAACTTGCCATCGACTCCGATGCACGAGTACCCGCTTGCCGCTGGTGACGGGGTCGACACGACACCCCGGCAGCTCTTGTACCGGCCCATGGACGACACGTGCCCCGTGAGGAATGGCTTCCACTCCTCGCCGTCCAAAGACTCCGGCTCGTTCGCTTCGGCTTTGACGAACTCGTAGCCGCCCGTCTTATTGCGCTTGCCAGCGACCACC
>PAAT01000093.1 GCA_002698965.1 Rhodopirellula sp.
CCGGACGGACCGTCTTGACGATGCCCAAGCTGTCCTTGTACCGGCCATGCGACGAGATCTGCGGTTTCCCCATTTTTTTTTAAAACTTTTATTCGAGAAATAAAAACAAATTGGGGACACCAACGATTTTTTTTTTTATGTTGCGCGAAAAAGATTTTGATTTTGACTGCTTTTTTCCCAAACGTATAACCGGAAAGCCTGATCTGGACAGACTTTCTCGACAAACCCTTCGCTTGTGTAAAAACGGTGTTGTCGAATGAGCCGTTCGCGGTGGAACTGATCCAAGGCCGTATCGCTGCCGTCAGACATTTTTCTTGTCGTCAGGTAGAGGTCCGAGCTCGGCGCGGCGCGCCGCACGCCGTCGAGAAGGAGCCGGCCGATGCCGCCGTTGCGTGCATCGGAGGCCACGCAGAGCGAGACAACAAATAGATCGCTCGACTTGCACCCTACCCTTCTCAGCAACGAGTTTGGGACGTCGCGGAGCGGGCCAGCAGCGACGCATCCCACAAAGACATTCTCTCGCACCGCGACCAGCCGTATCGGAAAGTCCATCAAACTGGAAAGCTCAAGAGACTGCGGGTTGCGATTGCAAGAACAAAGCTCGGAGGCGAAACAGGAAATTGCTACATTGTCTAGTGAGCAGCTTCCGTCACCTACCAGAGCCCGTTTTGCGTCCTCTTGAAAAGTGATCAAAAGTTCCGGTGTGAGATGCACGATTTCCGTGAAATTCAAATCGTGACGCATTTAGAATTGGTTTTTTTAGTTTTTTTTCATATTTTTTTTTTTGGTTGTTTTCAAGATGCGCCAATGACTCCGGCCGCGTAAAGTGCCAAGCCTCCTTTCGTAAAGGTGTCCAGAGCAGCAAAGCAAAAGTCAGAAATGGTTTCGCTGACCTTGTCAGTTCGCCGGGCGAGCGCGACCACGGGGTAGCCGTACCACGCCACCGTGAGCGCGGCGAGCCACCGACGGGCAGCGCTTTCGATCGGACCGAGCCCGTTCAGCAAATCCACCGTTACGAGCAGAAAACAAACGCACGACGCCGCGAATGCGCCGGTACCGATCACGATTTGGTCCGGTGTGCGCGGCTTCCGGCACGATCGGCAATAAAACTTCCACACACCGCCGAAGAAAACTGTGAATCCGGCCAGCACGGACACGGACCAGCTAGGGAGGTAGAACTCGCTCGCTTGATTGGCGACCGTCACGGAGAGCCGCAGCTCGTGCGCCATGAGCGGGAGCGTAACGATCCAATCCGAGTACCTTAAAACATCAACTACCAGCGATTCGTCGCCCTCTTTGCTCCGTCGTGCCTGGTAGATTTGGTAATAGTGACAGCAAGCAACAGCGTTGACGGCCGTCGATAACCATGCTTCAATGCTTCCGAATTCTCCGTTTACGCCAGATAGCGCAACGATCACACCGGAAGATAGGAGCTGGAAGAACGCGTACGCCGCGAAAAATGCGGTGGGTACGATCTCGCCACGCGCACTCTTGGCTGCTGCAGCGGGCTTCGCAACTGGCGTCACATTCACGACTTTTGCCTTTGGAAGTTCGATAGGCCGCTGAGGAATCTGAGGCATTTTGGGGGGTTTTTTTTTTAAGTTTTTTTTTTGGTTTTTACTAAGCCAAACAAAAAAAAATCAGTTTTTTGGGTTTTCGTGCTGACGTGGTGGCGTGCGCAAAAAAAGGTTAGCGCGGTCAAGCACTTGTCGCTGCAGAAAATCTGCGAATTCTTTTTAAAGTCCAGTAACTCGCGCGCGATTCGGAGAATGGACGACGACGATGCTCGGTCGGTCGCGTGGTCCACCGTGTCACAGACAGATCAACTCATGTTCACCATGCTGACTAACCCACAGAACATTGACCGAAGTCGCGTGCCAGATGTCAGAGCGCGTGACGACGATGCGAAGCTCGATACAGTCGACGAAGACGACGATCGCATCGTAGACATAACCCATCGAGTTCCCGCGGACTTGGATTTTGATGAGGATCTGCGCGATGGGGCGCACGCGACGACGTACGAAGGGGCGTCCCCGCCGCGCGGGGACGCTCACGATGATCTACCACCGCAGCCGCACGAAGAGCCGACGCAGCCGTCGTATGGCGAGACGGCGCAGTCGCCGTTCGACGAGCCGCCGCCGCCGCCACAGTCGTATGCGTACGAAGAGCCGCCGCGACCGCCGTGCGAAGGGTGGTCGCCGTCGCCTTGTGAGGAGCCACCCAGCGTGTCGCACGCTGAGCGGCCGTCCGCCGATGGCTTTTTGTGCGATCACGCCGACGACGAGCACGGCGGCTTGCACGATCCTCCGCTTCGGCCGTCGTGCGGCTCGGACTATCTTCCGTTCAACGGTCGACGCAGCGACGACCCACCGGCGTACCCGGGAGCCGCGGTCAGCACCTCCTACGAACCCCTGTCGATGGAGGATGAGACGGATTCCAAGCGCACGGTGCTGATGGACCTGCAGGCGCTCGAGCGCCGGGGCGTCAAGCTCACCAAAAACTGGACGCTGAGCGATCCGCTCGACGACATGCTGCTGGAAATGCGCCGCCACACTCTCGCGCTGGACGAACAGTCAAATGTTTCCATGATGCGGGACGGTCTGCGAATGGTTGTCACAGGGATCGAGCTCGTGAACAACCGCTTCAAGCTGCTGGATTTGGAGGGTTGGAGCGCGGAAGTGTGCCAAGACCTCGAAAAACACGATCAAAATCTTGCACGGATATACCGAAAATACTGTCGCAGGGGAGTCAGCCGCAACCCGGAAATGGAGATTGCAATGAGTATGGTGGGGTCCTTGGGATTTCATCACATCAAGCGCTCCATGGCCCGCCAAATGCTGCAGCGCGCCGCGCCAATGGGCGGAGACGACCGTCGTTCTTCGCGCACCGCTAAGCCACCGCGACGACGGCAGCCGCGCCGCGCCGCGAGTCCCAGCTCCAGCGACGACGAGGAGCCCCCCCCCTAAAAACCTAAAAAAGGGGAGCCTCCCCTCCCAAAAAAAAAACAAAAAAAAACGTGTGCGGGAGAGAAGGGATGTTCGAGGTCTACGTCGATACAAAGTGTCTCAAGAGCCAGACGGTGGCGCAGCTGTGGACGATTCTCCGACGCGAAAGCGTGTTTGTGTCCGATGCCGACAAGCCAATGTACATGAACGAGAAAGGCGAACTGATAAAGCGCTACCTGATGACAGCCATCGAAGCCGTCCGCTTTGTGCAGTCGTTCAGCGATATGAGGTTGAGCGACACACCTTCGCAACGCGCGTTTGCGAGCTGGCGCCGGTGCACGCCGCCCGCACCCGTCTACGACGAAGGTCGGGCAAGGGTGCTCCGAAACATGCGATGACCGATAAAGGGAGTGTTTTTTTTCTGGTTTTTTTTCTGTTCTTGTGTTGTGTTGGTTCTTTTTTTGTTGTTCTGACAACACACTCAAGTCAACACATCAGAGCAAAAAAAAGAAGCCCAGCGAACCCAGGAGCTTGAACCAGCCCGAATTGCGCGGCCGCGCGGCTGCGCGGTCCTGGGGAGAACAACACGACGAGCATGCCCAGTAGAGCGATGATCGCGCCTGCGGGCGTCACCGGGTGCGAGCAGGGCTGCCAAACGACGTAGCCGACGACGAGAACGGTGCACGCCGAATCCCAGCACGCGGCGGGGAAGGCGCACGCGCTGCGGTGTGCGGCGGTGATGTGGCAAATCATTCCATTGATGGCGACTATGGCTCCGAAGACGTGCGGGATGAGCGCAAAGCAGGCTGCGGCGCCGGCCAGGAGCAACTCGCCGGCGAAACGGGCGTCTTCATCATCATCTGCGATCGATTCCGACGGCGCGGAAGCGACGACGTCGTCGCGGTCCGAAGTGAGAGGAACCACGGGTGCCATTTTGATTCGCCGCTCTCCCCTCCTTTTTTTTTTGTTTTTCCACCCTCCGCAATCCCTCTCTTCTCCGCACACATAAATACATAAAAAAGGAAAGGAGGATGGAGAACATACTCGTCCCGTGCATCGCATCCGCGCATCACGCGCGCTTTCTCGCCGCGTTCGGGGATACCAGCATCAAGAGTCCCTTTGTGCTAGCCGACGTCCTCACTGAAATTCAGCGGCGCGGCACTTCCGTGCAGATGCGCTCGGCGGACGATCGTGCCGGGCGGTATGCCTTCGTTCTCGACGGTCGGGAGCGTGTCTTGGTTCGCGGGGACGAGTCGAAGTTCACTGACGACGCCATGACGTTCTTTGTCAACGACGGCGAGGGCAGAGAGCTGTGCGAGTTTAATGCGGTTCGGCGCGTTCAAGTTCCGGCGATAACCGATGGCACTACCGATCCTCTGCACGAAGTTCGCATGAACGGTTGGATGCAGGCGTGGCCGCGCGCCGGTGAGGCGTTTTCAGCGGCCTGCGTGCTGCGCGAGGCGCGGATCACGATCTTTTGCGCGCTCCGCATCGCGGATGCGCTGATGGCGAAGCAGAACGAATCAAGAAGATGAGAAAGACTGCGTCAGCAGCCCGCATCCGGTCGATTTTGAGAGGGTGTATTGGCAACACGAGGCGGAGGGCTGACGGGAGGTGTGTGTGTGTGTTGTGCGATTTTTTTATTTGTGGTCGTTTGTGCGGAGTCTGTGTACCTCGCGCCGTGTTTGATGTCGGCACCCAGTCAACAGTCGTGGCGCGCGCGGAGCGCGACGCCGCGTACCTCCAACGTGCACTACCACCGGCGCTCTCGCCGCGCCGACCGACACGAGGCGTGGCCCGTGCGCCCGCCCCGCCGGCCTCGTAGTCCCCCGCCCCCGAGTCCTCCTAAGACGCCGCGTCTATCCCCGAACGTGCGCGGCGTCATGCACTCGTTCGCACACTATGTCCGCCCCGGCATTGGCCGGCCAATAGACGAACCGTGGGCGCCGCCCAACACGAAGGCGACGCACTCGCTGCCGCCCTTGCCAGAAGATCTGTCCGCCTTTTACGACCGGTTCCATGAGTCTTACGAGTTTTACCTCGGAGAGCTCACTTTGAAGTCGCCGACGTGGATCAAAGCGGCATTCAAAATAGCTGTCGATCGGGACCGACCGGACGCGGTCGATTTTGCGGTCTGCACTGACCACCGCCGCAACGAGACCACGTTTTTCTACGATCCGAGCACGCAGCTCATATTTGGCCGTGCTGGCGACGATGACAGCGGTCGCGAGCGCAGTGCTGGGATCACGTTGCAGACGTTGCTGAGAACATTTCGGCCCTCGTGGGCCGATGAGGTGCCGGCACAGACTCGAAGCTCCGGTCAGCCCCGCGCCCGAGCTTCAGAAAATGGCAGCCGCATGTGGAGCAAGCCAACCTACGACCAGTAATGACGGCGCCCGGCGATGTCGTTGGCGAACGTTTTCCGAAACGGATTTGTTGATTGAGACACTCTGTGCAATATCGGGAAGAGCACGTCGCGCACGCGTGGAGCATGTGCCCCTGGTCGAAGCAGATGACGCAGCTCATTAAAAAAAAGCGGTGAAGGGGAGGAGGGTTGGGTTGACTCATCAGAGCCGCAAAAAAAAAAAAGGAATGCAAAAATGTCAATCCGAAACACGGCGCGACAGGCGCACGCGTACAGACCACCCCCGGTCAAGACAAGACAGCGATGGCGTCATTCGCGGTTACCAAAGGCACACGCTCACGGTGGGCGCGGTACGGCCAGCAGGCGTACCCTTCCGACCAGCAACTTCCCATGATGCTGCCATTGTCAGAAAGCGAGTTGTGCCTGTACGTCGGTTGCGTGCCGTACGACCTGTTTCGATGCACGGTGGACACCCGTGTGGGCCACTTCGAAACGCCGCTGGAAGGCGCATCTTGCATGCGGCAGGTTCGTCACGTGCGCGTCGACTGGGCGCTGCTCCGCCGCGAGCGCGCGGGGCGGTACGACGCCCAGTCAGTCGTCCAACGGCACGAGCAGGCGATGGGCGAGCTTCGAGCTTCGATTGTTCGCGGTGCGAAACGGTGGATTTTTGTTCCGTTGTTCATGACGCTTTCCGACGCAAAGTGGGCTCTACAAGGTCACGTCGTGCATTGTCAAGTGCTGCCCACGGACGATCAGCACTGGCATGCCGCCGTCATCATCATCGACACGGATCGTCGCAGCGTGCACTTAGCGGAGTCGCAGTGGTCCGCCGGCGCGGGGGATGCAGACCCGGTCATCGCAGGCGTGCACGAAAAGATTCTGGCCTTTAGCAGCAGTATCGGTTGCGTCTACGGTGCCCATCCGTTGCTCGACCCCGGGTACGAGGTCTGCATCGAGACATTGCATTTGGGTGGTGCGCTCCCAAAGATGTGCAAGCTTTTTGCGCAGGCCATGGCGCTGGAGTTTGCGCAGTTGCAAGACGACGGCAACGCTTCCGACGTGTCGGTGCAGGCGTTCGCTGCGCGTGTCTTTCGGCGCATAGATGAATACGTCAAAAACTATTACACGACGAACGCCACACCGACTCGGATGAAGGCCTCTAACGATCTGCTCGCAAAGTGACGGCGCGACGGCGATTGGTATTCCCTTCCACCGGCTCAGCACGTGCCGTGTCTGCGTTTTTTTTTCTCCTTTTTCTCAAAGATCAAACCACGCGTTGCCCGGGTTCATCAGGCGTCCAAACCGAGACGGCGCAAAGGGGCCGCGCAGCGACGCATCGGAGCAGCGCGCGAGGGCCTCCGAACCTACGTAGAGACCGTCGTCCCAAACGCGCGTGGCGATCATCAAGAACGCATGCAGGAGATCGAGAGCCACCTGTCGAACCTGCGGGCGCAACGCTTCCTCGTCCAGCGCGCGCAGGCTGTACTCCACTTGGCGGAGGAAAGGAACCCAAAACATTCGCACACCCTCGCGCTCCGCGGTGGTTATGTTGCCGTGATGCAGGTTCGTGACAAGCTTCTGGTAGGTTCTGGCGATCATTGTCATGTCGTCGATGACGCGAACGCGCGCACTCTCGATTAAATGCGGCCGCTCCTGCAGCCGCCGTGCTTTGGCGCACCGCTCCTGTGACATGTTTGCCCCTTTTTTTATAAAAAAAATTTTTAAGGAACGATCCTCTCCTTGTGTTTGCTTGGGAGTTTGTGTCCTCCTAGGTGACGGGGGTCGCGCGCAGCTGGCGCCGCACCATGGCGTCCTCCTCCAGCGATTGCGCTACGCACCGATTGCCTTCGATGCTGCAGAATCGTTCTGGACACTCGGTCGCTGGCAGCCGCTCGCACAGCGCGGCCGCGCAGGTCTGGGCTCGGTCGGTCACGTACGCGGTCGTCGTGGCGTGCACGCGGTTGTCGACCGCCATTGCGGTTTCACCCTCGGTGCCATCGACCGTCAGCTTCAGCACGGGCGTCGGCAAGACGCCCTTCAGTGGCCAGGACACGCCATCGTCGTCGTCGACCACGGGGGAGACGGCCTGCATGGTCGCCACCGCAGCGCACAGCGGTGACTCATTCACGCCGTCGCACATCTCGATCACCGCCTTCTTCATTCTGCCCGTGGGGAGGCGGAAGAAGACGTCACCGTCGGCATCGGCGACGACGGTCGTCGGAAGGTCCGCATTCCAGTGGGCGTGGTTGACGCGCATCGACGAGATCGCGTCGCGCTCGATGGCGCACACGTTGGCCACACACTTGGGGCGCCCTTCGTCGCCCGCGCGCTTTCCGAGGGCCTTGCGCTGTGCGTCGTTCATGCCGTCATAGATGTCGGCGTAGTACTTTGACTTGGTTTGCCGCAGGTTTTCCAACGCGTCCGGAAGCATCTGATTTCCAATGGCCACGTTCAAATCCTGCTCGACCAGTGCGTCGATGACCAGTTCGCGTCGGAAGGCACACGGGTCCTCCGCACTGCACGCCGTGCCGATGGCAGTGAGCATCGGCGCGCCGTTCCACGAACAGGCGTAGCTCTTCTCGGTCGCCGCAGGAGGATCCTGGGCGGCCGGATCCGATGGAGCTGGCGGTGGATCCTGGGGATCCTGCACGGGATCCTGGTCGGCCGGAGGTGGGGGTGGATCCTGGTCGGCCGGAGGTGGGGGTGGATCCTGGGCGGCCGGAGGTGGGGGTGGATCCTGGGCGGCCGGAGGTGGGGGTGGATCCTGCGCGGCCGGAGGTGGGGGTGGATCCTGCGCGTCGCTTCCTTGGATTTTGAGGGCCGCGTCGACCGCACACGCCGCGACGGCGCTCGCGACCGCACTGGCGAGCTCAGCCTCTTCCGTGGTCGGCGACGCCTTCGCGGCCCCTGAGTTGGACGGCGCCGAACCGTTCGCCTGACCAACTTGCGCGGACACGGAGGTCGGTGCAGGGTCCGGGCCGGGCGCGCCTTGCGTTCGACGGATGGTCGTCAGGCCAATGTTCACGTCGGGGTCGTTCGAAAAGGGCAACGTCCTCTCGATCATCACCGCGTTTTCGCGCGTGGCACCCATCGCCCGACACGCGTGCTGAGCAAACGGAAAAACCTTGGGCATTTTGCCGGGCCGATCGTCCAAGGCGCTGAGGCAGTACTCGCGCGTTGTGCTGTCTGCTTCTTTCATATTGGCCAAGCAGTAGTACCCGGTGCGGTTGTCGTCGCACCTCTCCTGCGTCTCCGGACTCAGCCGCGGCACGGAGCAGGTCTCGTCTTGGATGTGGACGGCGCATCCTTTCATGGCACCGAGCGCTGCGAGGCCGTCCACGGAGCATCCAGCAGCTTGCGGCTTGTACGTGTCGCTGATAGAGCGCTCCTGTACCCACATGAGCTGGTCACCGTCACCCGTCGCACACGTGTACGAAACCCCACACACCTTGACGTTGCGCACGAGTGAGCATCCGAAGTCGTTCACTGAAGACATCTCATTGTAAACACCCAACTCCGTCTTCGTGCTCATTGATGCACCCTTCCTCTCTTTGGGTGTTTTTTTTTTGCTTAACGCGTATGGAAAAAAAAAATTTAGGTTTCCTTTCTAAACTTTGCCATCGGCCCTTTGACCTGCGAAGGCGTGGCCGCGGCCGGCGTCGTGCGTTTGCGCTTGCTGGCCGCCGGCTCGTCTTTTTCGATTTTCGCGAGGTTGGCCGCCACAAAATCCGTAAACAAGCCAGGTGGCTGCGGCTCTTCCAAGTTGTCTGCGTCCTCCACGGGCAGCGGCGTCGACATCTCGTGTTCATGACGTTCGGGGATCGAGACCGGCGCGTGCTCGTCCACGATCATCGAGTACGAGACAAAGGGAGGGCACACGATCTTGCAGACCACAGACGAAGCATCGTTATTCGCCTCGAGAAAGCCTCCGAAACGCTTGAGGGCCGCGCGCGGCGGTGACTCCTTCACGATCCCCGTCAACCCGTACACTTCGCGCAGCATGCGGGTGAGCACGTTGAGCTGTTGTCCTCGGTCAAAGGATGTGTTCTCGATCACGTAGGCCTTGCAGCACGCCGGAGAGCAGCACGCGCCGAAACAGTGATACACGTTCTCCGCACGATCGTACAGCTTCGGGATGGGAACGGATGTGCTGGGCTCGGGGATCGGCTCGCAGCAGTGCCAGCAGCTCACTTCGCCGGCGGCGAACGCGGGCGGGAGCACGTGGTACACGCTCGCGCAATCCGTGCGTGTGATGCTGCCATGGCACCGGACTTCTCGGTGCAGCGTCGACGTGGTGGGCAGGAACAATTTGGTGCGGCCGAAGGCCGCCTTCCGAATCTGCATCGAATCTGGCACAAACGGCATGATTTTTTTTTCTTTTGGATAAAGGATGTGTGTGTTACGACAACAACAAAAAAAAGGAAAAGAGTCAAACTGATTTTTTTTTTATTAGATAAAAAAAGGAAACACCCCCCATCAGCCCAAAAAACAAAAAAAGACTTCCATGGTACTCATGAAGCGTGTTCTTTTTCGAGCTTCTTCCTCGACGTCCAGCTTTGCAAATGGCGTTGAGCTAGACAGCGACGTTAACGCCGGGTCCCCGTTCAGAGAAATGGTGTGGTTGTCTGAGTCAGACAGGCTCTATGCGATCACGCGCGCTTACGGGGCCTGTGGCTACGAGGCCGCGATGAACTGCTTCCCATGGCCCAAGGTGCAAAACAGCTATTCGAAAGCAATGTTGGCACCGATCACGTGAGATCTGCCTCCGACGGCGAGTACGGGCTGAATTCAGAATCGGTGCTCAGGCTGGTGCGCACGCTCTACCAGGAGTACATCGGAGCTTACGCCGGGATCATCAAGGGGAGCAGAATGCTTAAGGTGTCCAACCAGGCGGACGTGCTGTGCCAGACCTTTTACGACGTAATGGAGTTTATAAAAATAGATAAAGACCCACCTGTGGGCCCTGCGCTCGAGGAGCTGCTGAATGAACGGTTGGTGCGGCTGATCAGCCTTTCGATGGATACGATGATTGGCGTGGACTTCATTGTCCACCTAGGTGGGCACTATGTGGTGCTGCGCATGGCCGATCGGTCGCAAAACGACGAGGATGTGACATGGGCGCAGATAGACGCGCACCGACTCAAACAAGGACGTAGCGTTCCGATGGTTTTCGACTGGCGCGAGAGGTACAGCATGTCCGAGGCTTTGGATATGCTGGTGACGCAGGTCGCAGAACCCCCGCAGCCAATCACCGTGATCTTCCGCCCGCGAATCCTCGTCCCCTCCGGTAAAGGCGGGTGGATGCAGAGCTGGTTGGAGCACTGGGAGGCGGCCGCAAGAGCCGGCAGCGTGTTTGCACAGGCCATACAACCTGCGCAAGCCTAATTCTGTGCGACCGCCCATTTCAAATGGGCACCGGGATGGGAATGGGTCGCGGCACGGGCACTAGGGTTCCGGGATTTTCGCAGCAGAACAAAAGGCTGTAAAACGAGCATTCGCACCGCTCGGGCGCGGCACAGTCTCGGTTGGTCTGACAAAGTTGAGGCAGCAACGAGAACTCGTTCGATTTTGGTGCGCGCCTCGGGCTCGAGCGGAGCAAGGATCGCGAATGCAGGCAAGAACGCAGTTGTGGAAAGAAGAAAAGCAAGAACATTTTTTTTTTATCAGTTTTCTTTTTTTTTTTTTTTCGCAAGCCAAGCGTGCGCCGCACCCAAACAAAAAAAAAAACAAGATGCAGGCCGGCGTCCCGGGATGCACGGATCGACCCTTTTTTCAACAAGTGGCGACGAAGACACCGCCACCTCTGGAAACTCCGATAAAGGTTCCAACGGCTATCCCACAGGTCGTGCGGACGTACTACGAAAAGTTCGGCGCGGACACCGAGTGGTACCGCGGATCTCTGACCATCTTGAGCTACAACGAAGCCAAGGCGCGCACCAACGATAGGTACATTGACTTTGCGGTGCGGTACGCTGGGATGGGCCACGTCGAGGTCTTCTTCGCCGCCAAGGAAAACGGGTTGGTGTTTTCGAGGTTGGACGGCGGTTCGAACAATTGGGATCGAATGAGCAACGCCGAAAAACACGCCAACTACCGAGGTTGGTCGGAGGCCGACGCCGTCGACTTTGATCAGATTTGTCAATCTGCGGACGCCGGGTGGTCTGGGAATTATTAAAAAAAAAAAGGGTGGGGAATTTAAAAAAAAACAAAAAATGTCGAAGCGCTCGCGCTCGCAACCGCCCGAACCGCCCACGCCGTCGGCGGTGACGAGCGACCCGCAGGACGTCCGAACACTTGCGCTCACCGTGTGTTCCGACTTTCACGACAAGTGGCTTGAACAGATTGCGGACCCGATTCAAACTACCGACTTGCTCAAGTTTGCGCTGTCACTGCCGCGCGCGCGGGAGGGCACCGACGTCGAAGCGATTTGTGCGGCCCTGACGTCCACGGCAGTGCGGGAGCAGGAGAGCAGGTGCGCCAAGCACGTCGAGGAGGTGCGGCGGCTGGAGCGGGAGCTCCTCGTCGCTCGGCGGGACAACGAGGAGCTGCACGCGGCGGCGGGGCGCGCCGACCTGGCGGCGAGCGAGCGGTCGGAGCTCGATGCGCGCCGGTTGGCGGACCAGATTGCAAACGCCTCGGCCGAGGAGACGGCGGCGCTGCGCGCCTCCGTGCAGAAGCTCAGTAACGAGCGGCTGGAGCTGCAGCAGCGCTTCGGCGCGGAGTCGCGCGAGCGGCTGGAGGAAGTCGTGCGGCTCACTCGCGACAACGCCGAGCTCGCCGCTGAGATCGAGACGCTGCGCACACCGACGGCCCGCGGGCGCGTCGGCGAGTGGCTGATTGGTGACGTGCTCACGGAACACGGCTTCGGCGTCTCGGACACGAGCATGGGAGCACGAAAGGACGAAGGCTACATGGACCTGCTCGCGTGGCCGCTCTCCGACCCGACGCTGAAAATCGCCATCGAATGCAAGAACCGCGCCAAGATCGACCCCGGAACAGATCTGGCCGTCTTCGAGCAGAAGGCCGGCGCAGGCGTGGCAAACGGGCTCTTTCACTCGGCGATTTTTGTCAGCCTGCGCGCGCACACCAAGAAAGCCGAACCACAGGTCGTCGAGATGGTCGCCGACGGCGGTGGCGTGCGGTGTGTGCCCGTCTCCTACGTGGGCCCGGAGCGCGGCGCGGACGCGCCCTCGCTGGCGCGCGAGACGCTGGTCGCGCACGTCGCCATGCACCTTCGGCTCGTGCAAGAGTGCGCTGAGCTGCGCCGCAGCCACCGGGCGCAGATCAGCGCGGCCCAGGAGCGCGCCGACGACTCCGCCGCCGCGGCGAACGCGTCGCGCGTCGCCGGCGAGCTCGCGGCCTTTGCCGAGCGCCTGCGCGACGACGCGCAGGCAGCACTGGACGAGATGACGACCATGAGCCGCGCAGTGGCTTCGTTGCAGGCGTCGATCAAAACAATGCGCATTCGCGCGGTGCGCTCGGCCTTTGCCATCGGTGCCGTTCGCGAGCGCTGCGGCGACGCCGCAGCGTGGCTGGAGAATGCAAAGTTCCAAGTGTGGTGCACCGACATGCAGGCCGCGCGGGACCGCGCGGCGAGCGGCAACAGCGATGCGCTCATCTGGAAGAACATGTCAGACCCCCAGAAAAAGAGGGCCGTCGATGCGTTCGGCACGCGTGAGACCTTCTTCGCCGCGGCGCACCGCCTCGTCGACGATGCGGCCGCTACTTCTGACGGCGCGGATGATCAATCGAACATATCCTCATCCTCGAAATGAGAACATTACCTACATTGCCTACACCAACCGAGAAAACTCAAACCACACCCACGGTTCCAAGTCAAGAAGTCCACACCCGTTTTTCTCACACACTCCACACCCATGTCACTGTCCTTCTCACGCTGTCACTGTCCTTCTCACGCTGTCACTGTCCTTCTCACGCTGTCACTGTCTCTCCCGCGCCCTCGTGCTCTCGCCCTCGTGCTCTCGCCCTCGTGCTCTCTCGGGTGCTTCACTGCCACTGTCCGGTGTGCACATTCCAATGCTTTGGCATGCCGGAGGCATCGTGTGGGGCACGCCCGCGCGGCCTTTTTTTCGGCGGCTCCGTTGGGAGGTCGTCCGGCATCGCCGACGCGTCCGGCGCCAACGTCCATGCGCCGTTGACGTTGTCCCACGCCATCGCCTTCCCGTTGGAGTCGTGAGGCGGGCGGCCGCGCGGACGGGGCCATTTGGAGGACGCCTTCGACGAGGAAGACGAGGCCATCCCCGTGCCGAGAAGCAGTCCGTTGACCGCGCCGTGGATGTCCTTGACGATGTCGTCCGCCGTGCGGTGGAGGTTGTCTTTGACGCCGAGATCCACGCCCGGCGCCGCGCTCAGCGTGCGGTACAGCCGGCCGCCGTCGCGGATGTGCAGCTGCGCCACGACGTGGCGCGCGGTGGCGCCGTGCTCGTCTTGGGCGTTCACGTCCATGCCGCCCTGGTCCAGCAGGGTCTGCGCGATCTGGCTCATCGTCTGCTGCTGGTCAGAGGTCTCCAAAGACGGCTGCCAGCACGAGTAGCACATGTGTATCAGCGCGTTGCGCCGGCGCGAGTCGGTGCGCTCCGGCCGCGCCCCCGCGTCCAGGAGCACGCGGACGGCAGCGCGCGAGTGGCACACGGTCGCGTGCATGAGGGGCGTGACGCCGTCGCGGTCGGCCTGCTCGGCGTCGGCACCGAACCGCAGCAGCGCGCGCATGCCCGCTATGTTATCAGACTTGATGCACAGGATCAAAGCCGTCGCGCCCGTGTCGTCGAACGTCTCGAGCTGGATGCGGCAGGGCGGGTGCAGGCAGCCGAGCAACACCTCGACCATGCGGTGGTCATGCCCGCCATGCCGCTTCGTCGCCAGGTGGATGGCCGTTTGTCCGCCAGACAGCAGGTGTGACGGCATGCACAGTAGCGGTGCGATGCCGCAGCGCGCCGTAAACCACTGCACCTGACTGCCCGGCACATCGCGAATCAGCATCAGGAGGATCTCTAAGACGTTGTCCTCGGGAAGCGCGGCCATCACGCCCTGGTGTGTCGAGTCGAGGCGGCTCAGCAGCAGTTCTGCGCACGACTGTCGACCGGCACGGCACGCGACGCGGAAGCTCTCAAAGAGATCCAGGTACTGGTCCGACGCCGACGTGTAAGGCGAATCTTGCACGTCGAGCAGCACCTCGAGCACGTCAGATTTGCCGCGCTGCGCTGCCATCGTCATCGGCGTGTGGAAGCCGGCTTGCAGTGCAAAGCCGCCGTGCGCCATGGGCACAATGCGGCTCGCGCCGGCGACGAGGAGCGTTCGCGCGAGCGCGGGGTGGCCCAGCGCCGCCGCGAGGCACAGAGGCGTAACCAAGTGCGTGAAGCCGATCACATCGACGTGGCTGGCCAGGTCCAAAGGAGGCCGACGCTCCAGAAGAAGGCGCAAGCACGCGTCGGAGCCTTCCACTATCGCGCGGTTCACGAGCGACATGTCTACGACGCCGCCGCGGTGCAGCCACTCGTTCGCCTTCTCGGCCGACACGTGCTCAAAGCACAGCGCGAGCCCGTCGGCGTCGCGCCCGTACACCGCCGAGCAGATTGCCTCCCACGTCACCGTCGAACCCGTTGAGATCAGGAAGCGGGCAGTGTCGACGTGGCCGGCGCGCAGCGCGGCCGCGAGCGGCGTCGACAGACCGGGGGCCGTGAGCAACGGCGTCTGGTGGGAAGTCGGCAGGCGATTGTGGTACTCCTCGTCGTCGAGGCGCGCGCCCGCCTCCGCCATGGCCTGCAAGCACTCTGTCCGCCCGAGCTCGGCCGCGCGGTGCTGAAGCGTCGGGCCGTCGGCCAGCACATGGAGGTCCGCCGTGCGCACGGCGTTCTTCAGGTAGTGGGGCACGAGCATGCGCACGGCGGCGGGCGTGTTCGCGATGATCGCGATCTCGATCGGGTTGTCGTACATCTGTGGATTGAATCGCCGGCACCGCATGTCCTTGCTCATGGCCATGCCGTGGTGAAATTTGGTTATGTCCGGGTCCAGCATCGCACGGAGAGTCGGCAGGTCGCCGCAGGTCGCCGCAAGCTGCACGAGGCGCTCGAGCGGGAACTCAAAGAGGTACGCGCCGCCCTCCGACGCGTAGCTCAGCACCCGCGCCACAAAGACGATGACGACGCTTGGGCTTGGAAGTGGGGGAACGCAGATCGATGACAGCGATGAAAACATGCTCTGGCCCACCAGTTTCTTGCCCAAGAAGCGATCGAGTTGATTGCCGTAGGGAGGGGCTTCCAGTGCACAGCGGATTGTCACGTAGGCGTGCACGAGCCTTTGGCGCACGGCGATCAAGGACTTGTCAGTGCTCACGAGTGAAAACGTCCGTGTGCTGAACACGTCCGGATTCGGACGGGGCTCGTAGATGTCGCAATGCATGCTGTTCTCGAGGAGAACAGCCTGCGTGTCTGGATCGAGTGCGTTCATGGGCATCTTGGGCGCTGCAGCAACTTGGTGGTGGGAGTTTTTTTCCTTTTTTTTTTTTCTTGGAGTTTTCGAACTCCGTGCAAAAAAAAAACAGACAAAAAAAAAAAACACACAACTCCAAAACTCCGATTTTTTTTTTTTTCAATTTGCCATTTCGAGCTCGTGCTCCAAGCTCTGAATCGTTTCAGCGCTCAGCATGTCCGTGCCGCGCTCGAACGCAGCAAGCGTCTCCGGGTCGATCCCAACTCGTTGTGCGAGAGCGGAAATACTCATTTTGGACTTGATGCGTTGCGTCTGCATGCTAGATCGTTTTTGTGTCAGCGAACAGCCCGGTGGGTGAGAAGGTGTTTTTGTCGTTACTCGCGGAAGAGACTCGTTCTTGGCTATTGTCATATGCCATGTCTGGTAGACATTATGGAAGTCTCCCATTTTTGGTCACCCCCTTTTTTTTTTTTAAATTCCAAATAAATAAAAAATTCATGTTTGCGTGCATCAACGCTACTTTTTTTACGGAACAACAAATCCGGTTCGAAGAGTCCTTCCCCCTGCTCGGGTGCGTCGCCGAAGTTCAGAATCGTGTATGCAGCTGTGACACCAAAATCTGTGACGAGTTCAGTGGAAAAATGACAAGTTCGGTTTGCACGAGCGGCTGCGGGCTCGCTCGGCACGGCGGCCTGCTGAACCTTTTGGATGTGCGTACGAGATATAAGTCCCCAGTCGACGAGGACTGTATGCCACAAATACAAATCCGTGCCCAACAAATATGCCGAGGCGTGGGAGCGGCTACATCGCCTTCATCTATGACAACGCTTTCTGGTTGGTGCGTGCAGGACGTCCACAGCGATGATGCAGCGTCGTGTGACGAGACAAAAAACCTGTTTTTGTTCTCTTCGTGCCGAAGTCGTGAGCTCACCGCTGCTGCGTCACCGGCGCCATCGCCGCCGATCGCAACTCCCTTTTCTCCGCCGAACATCGTTCTGCGAACGGCCTCAGGCACCCGCTCCGCCCAACCGTCTCCGCCACGCGCTCCTGTGACCCGGGAAATCAGTTTGGACGACGAGCACACTCAGAACGTCGCGTTTCTCGTCCTGCTTCCTGTTGCTATTTTTATCTTTCTCGTGTTCGGCCTGTTGGTGTACTACGTCAAACGAAATCAATGAGAAAAACGCAGATCTCATCGCACGGCCGGTACAAGGACAGCCGCGGCGTCATCAAGACGCCCACGCCTGCCGCGAAAGGGTACGCGAGCGTCGGAATTCAAAAGAAGCGCTACCTTGTCCACCGGCTCATGGCCATCGCCTTCAAGCTGCCGCATGAGGAAGGCCAAAACGAAGTCAACCACAAAAACGGGAACCCTTCCGACAATTTCCTCGGGAACTTGGAGTGGGCGAACCATTCCGAGAACATTCGGCACTCGTATGCGACGAACACGTTCCGCAAGTCGAGCGCGTTCAAGCGCTCAAAGCCGGTCCTAGGCCGGAAAGTCGACTCGTCGGACGAGTGGGTCAAGTACGCGTCGGCACGCGAGGCGGCGCGCGTGCTCAAGCTCGATTCGGGATCTATCAGTGCGGTGGTCGCTGGCAAGCGCAATAAGACGGGCGGCTACGAGTTCGTCAAAGCCGAAGCGAACGAGCCGGAGTGCTTGGACGGCGAGGAGTGGAAGCCATTCCTCACGGGGCACGTGTCGTCCATGGGCCGGTACAAGAGCTGCAGAGGTGTCGTGTCGACTCCGTCGCCAAGGGAAGACGGGTACTCGAGCATCAAAGTCGATGGCAAAGTGTACCTAATCCACCGGGCGATCGGCGTGGCGTTTGGGATTTTAAACGGCACGGACGACCCGCGCGATATCGACCACATCGACGGCAACCCGTCCAACAACAGCCTCTCCAACCTCCGTGCGGCGACCCGTTCCCAGAACATCCGGCACTCGTTCGACACAAACACCGAACGCCGTTCAAGCGCCCTTAAGTGCTCCAAGCCCGTCCGTGCTCGTAAGCGCGGCACCGAGGAATGGACAACGTACGAGAGTACCCACGATGCGGCGCGCCGGCTGGACTTAAAACAAGGCAGCATCATCGGTGTGCTAAAAAAGAAACGCACTCACGCCGGCAACTACGAGTTTGAGTACGCCGAGCCCAACGAGCCCGACTGCCTCGAAGGCGAGGAATGGATGGACATTGAGGTTTCGGAGCTTTGGTGATTTTTTTCGATGATGGTCGGCATTGAGACCGTGTGCGCAAGCGGTGCGCGTGTTTTTTTTTAAATGGTTCAAAAAAACCCCACACCACATCAAAACAAACCCACACCACCCACTCATCAAAACACAAAATGTGGTTTTTGATTTTCTGGCTGTCGTTTACGCATCGTCCACCCCATCGTCGTCCGCGACCGGTTTCTCGATCCAAAATCTCCTGGACAACGTACGAAACTCGTCCCGACGAGACCACAGTATCCTGCTTCGAGCTCAACAACACCTTTTGGTCTTGCGCCACCGACGCCGAGCTCCTTCGCGATACGGACTTGGATGATTCGTATTAGTCTTCGTCGCTTTCTGCAATCATTGTTCGGCGCCTCGTCGGCGCCGATGGGTTCTCAGGCGCCTCGCCGTCGACATCCACGACGTAACCCTGCACAACCGTCTTTTTGCCGGAGGCAGTGTGCGACGCCTGTTGCTGCACCGCGCGTGCAAAAGCTGCTTCCTCGGCCGTTGAGTAAAACGTTCCACTGTGTTGGTACGCCGGCAGGCCGTGATTGTCGCGCGAAGCGTCGTATTTGACGCCGAGAAACCCGGAGACGGAGTTCCGGCTGGTCAGTACGATCCCTGTGCTGCGAGCTCGGGCCTCGATCTGTGTTTTGGCCGCCGTCTGCTCCCGAGTGTACGCCATCGGGCGGCGCGCAGCCTTCTTGCACGGCGGCGCGACGACGGACGCTTCTTCGTTCTCGTCGTCTTCATCGTGCGGGTAGTCGGAGTCTGGCTCGTGCTCCGACGGGAGGTCTTTGCATTGCGCGTGCTCTTCGTCGTCGCTGATGCACTCCTCCGTCGTTTCGCAGAACGCGCGTTTCACGCGCGAGCCGTCTGCAGCCGTGAACACCGAAGCCTTGGGTGCCGCATTGAGCACAGCCTTGGGCGCCGGCGGCGCCTTGGGCGCCGCCCTGTGCGCCGGCGCATTGGGCGCGCGCGCGGACACCGGGTTGGGCGCCGGGTTGGGCGCAGCCTTGGGCACCGCCCTGTGCGCCGGCGCATTGGGCGCGCGCGCGGACGCCGGGTTGGGCGCCGCATTGGGCGCAGCCTTGGGCGCCACAATGGGGGCAGCCTTGGGCGCCGCGTTGGGCGCAGGCCTGTGCGCCGGCGCCGGCGTTTGCTCCCTCGTCTGCGTCGCCATGGTTCTGGTCGAGGCGGGGGTCGTCTCGGTCGCCACCGTCGCCACCTCCTTTCGGGTGGCCTCCTTGGAAGGCGCTGGAAGGAACACAGCAGTCTTCACGGATTTGCGAAGGTCATAGGCGTGCATGGATTCGTTGTCCGGATCCATACCAAGTTCTTTCAACCGGATATCCACAAGGATCTCTTGCAGCATGCGCGCGTGATGACGAACCGACAGTAGCGATTCAAACACAGAGCGAATGCGATGCAGCACTCGAACGCTGGTGTCAAAGCCGAACGCGCGAGCGGACCCTCCCGGGTCTGCGGCTGAGAAATCGTTGAGCAGATTATACGCGCTGAATTGGGAAGGCGGCAGAGAGATGCACAGCCGCCGCATCTCAACGCCAAACGAGTGGTAAAGGTCCTTACCATCTTCACACTCGTCGTCTTTTTCGATGAGCAGCTTCCAATACTCGAGCTCTTTGATTCGAGCCAGTGCGTTTTGCAGAGAATTCATTTTAGACTGCACTTCGAGCCGCGGCAGATCCACCACGTCGCGAATGCGGAGAAGGGTGTCAGTGCAACGGTCCAATCCCAATGCTGAGACGACATGCACGGCCGGCGCAAGCGGGAACTTCTTGAGCAAATCGGCCCAGTCAAAACGGGAGTCTTTCCGCACTTTGGTGTCGGAGCAGAGCTCGCGAATGCCAAACACAAAGTGCGCGCATGCCTCTTCGAGCGACCACTCGTTCCACGCCCCGATGAGAGGCAGGGATGCCTTCTTCACGAACTTGTCGAACCCGTCGTGGTCTTCGTCGTCTATTAGAGCGAGGCGTTCGTCCACCAAGGGAAAATTTTCTGCATCATCGATAAACTGATTCTTCTTGGCCACAAGCAGCACGTACTGAAGATGGCGTACACGCGCAATGGTCCACGGAGACGACGCACACACGGTCAACATGCGGCGGAACATCGAAGCGTGCTCCTCGAAGTCATCGGCGAAAAAGGAAAGATGCTCATCCAACAGCCGGCTCCAGTCGAACGCATCTTCGCGAGAAGTCATGCAAAGACGACGAAACTCCGTTTGGTAGTGCACAATAGTACCATATCCCTCGTCAAAGTCATACTCGGTGGAAACCTCCGGGAAAATCGTCCGCGGGTGCAGCTCCGCCATGCGGACCAACGCGCACCGGAGGCTCCGAACGCGCGCGGTGACCGTTGGGGACGAATCAAAGTGAGTAAGGATCTCAATGGCCAGGTCCACGCACGCGTCCACGCCGATGCCTCGAACGAGCTCTGAGGACAGCGCAAACGGAAACTTCTTTCGGACGTCGTCCCAGTCGAATGCGTGCCGGTCCTTTAGCTGCGGGGAAAGCGAGCAAAGCTCGCGAATCCCGGAGACAAAGTGCTCGCACGCGTCTTCAAACGACCAGTCGGAGGACACGGCGGTCGAAGGTGGCGGTGTGCCGCGGTCGTCCTTGGTCTGTGTGCCCGGCGGACTCGGCCGCGGAGCGGTAGTCTGTGCGGGGGGGGTTAGTGTCTGCTCGTCAATCACTCGGTCGTACCACATGTTGGGTCCGTGTGTCCGTAAACTTTGTTTTTTTTTTAATGCAGCGGAGTTGGTGACCCGAATCTCCAACTCCACCATGACATTTTTTTTTTTTTTGGGGGGTTCTCCAATCTCCGCATTTTCTCCATCCTGTGTTTTTTTTTTTGAAAAAAAAAAGGCGGTTGCTCCTCGCCCTGGTTCCGCGTTGGCGATGCCACAAACCCCGGCCGAGGTGCGCCGCCTGGTATCGGGGCTCATCGAGCTGATCACTCGGTCGCTTCATTACGAGGAGTCTGTTGAGAAGTCTATCGCGTGGGGATGTCTGCTGTCCATGTTTTCCAACAACCAGTGCTTCGGCAACAAGTTGGAAACCGTGTGCTTCTTTCCGACGATGCCCATCATCTTCCAGACCGACAACGGCGTGTCGCTCAGCACAGTTTCACGTTGTGGAAAGCAGGTCAACGTGAACGTCGTGATCCCGCGCCAACGCGCCGCGCTCCCCGACCTGCTCTCGGACGTCAAGAAATGGCTGGGTGGAAATCACAGCGAGCGGCGCATGAATTTGTCGCCCACGTGCTCTCACCTTCCGATTAGCGATCAGCTGGACGATGCCTTCCAGCGCGTGCTGCCGCGCACGCTCCGCATGGACGCGGCGACCTTTGTCCCCGAAACGATGACGCTCCACTATCAGGGTAGCGAGCTGCACGTGATCAAGTGGGTACGCGACCGGCGCGAGCTACGTGAGCGGTTTATACGCGACTATAAACCGCTCACGCTCATGCACATTGATGATTGGCCTGGCAAGGTGTACTGGTCGCGCGCCCGGATCGCTCCGGGAAGCGCCGGCGCAGGCGATGTGGCCCTCGTCGCGCTGTGCAATCCGGCGACGCCCATGATCGATACGGATCTGTTCACGCGGCACGCGCGTGTCGAGGCGGCGACGCTCGATCTTCCCACGCGCATCGCTGACGTGGTCCGCGCGCTCGCGCCCTCCGAACCCCGCCAGGTGGCCCAGGTCATTATAGACGTCTCGGTGCCGACGCTCACCCGCGCGGTCGTGCTCTGGAATGCGTCTGACGCCCTCGGCTTGAGGGACGAGCTCATTGCGCTGACTTCGGTGGGATTCACCGAGGCGCTGTGCGCGAGCTCCTGCACGTTCCGCGACATGTACAAGATGAGTCTGTTGATGCGCCAGAGCGCGACCATGAAACCGGGCGACATGGCCAAGGGGCTGGATCGCATACTCGCCGTCGCGCAAGACCAGGACGGCTGGCGGGCCTGGGCGCTCGGATCGGGATACGTGCGCGGCCAACTCCGGCGGTTGCCGGCGAAGCACGTGATGGCGCTCGTGAGCCGCCACGCCGTCTTCGCCGACGTGCTGGTCGCCCTGTTGGTGGACACGCTCGGCGAGTGGGGCGCCGTGGAGCGCGAGAAGGCCACGGGGCTGCTCGCGCTGAACCCGGATCGGACCTCCCGGGAGATGAAAAAGATCCACGAGGAGCACGCACGGATCACCGACGAAGCAAACATCTTTTTGCTGTCCCTCGAGACGCCGGAGGCGGCGCCCGGAAGCCGCCGCAGCGGCGCGCGGCGCCGCGCCGCAAGGCGCGCCGCTCTCGCCGCCGATGGCCACGAGAGCGGGAGCGGAGGCGGCAGCGGGTGTGGCGGCGGCGGAAGCGGCGGCGGCGGCAGCGGTGGCGGGGGCAGCGGGAGCGGTGCGCACCGCCACACGGACCGCGCGCCCGGCGCGGCCGACCCGTCTCCCCCCCATTCGCACCGTCCGGTCGTCGAGGAACTGCAGGCGCGACATCCTCAGTTTGCGTGGCATCTCATAGGCTCGGGCCATTTTCACGCGCGCGGCGACCTCGACCTGGTGGTCGAAGCAGAGGGCGAGACGCTCGTCGCCGCTTACGATGCCGTGCGCGCGGCCACCGGATTTCATCCTCGATTTGACGATGTCGACGGTGAGCATGTCGCGATCCTCCGGGGCGTCTTCGGCAAACTGCCCGTGGACGTGCAAGTCTGCCGACGAGACGGAGACACGCGGGCAGAGCGACTCACACATGCGACGTTGGGATTCACCCGCCGGCTTGTCGACGGCATCGACGAGCGTCTCATGCACCGTGTGGATCGCTTCCACGCGGTCTGCGACCTGATGGGGCTGAAAAACCACTTGCTCTGCCGGTTCCCCGGCATCGCGATCACCGTTCTGACGGTCGTCTTCGGTTGCCGCGAGGAGTGGTCGATCTCAAACATGCTCTCAGACCTGCGAGACGTGCTGGAACGCAATGCCCTCGTGGATTTTGAGACTCAAACGGTCTCCGTTGCCTCCGAACGCAAGGTCCGTAGCGACGTTCCCTCGATCGTGGCCAACGAGCTCAACCTTGTGACGCGACTCACGCGGGCCACCTCGATGCACGCCTTCGACGCCATCACATTCTTCTTGGCAAACAGCCCCGCGTCGGAGGCGCAGATGCGAAACTGGAGACGGACCACGATGTTTCGCGCACTCATCGTGCGGCCTGCAAGCCCGCGGTCGATTTCGCACAACCTATTTGTGTCGGTGCAGAGCTTTCAGCAGCATCCGTGCGTCGAGACCATCTTCGTCGACGAGGAGCGCGACGACGTGCTGGTCGTGATGTGCACGTTACGCACCGACTCCGATGCCGAACGGTACGGATTCCGATCCACAGATTCTGCAGTTGCAGACGGCAACAATCACGCGCACGTCGTGCGGAATGGACTCCGGTCCCTTTCGCTACTGACGTCGCCGCGCGAAGGCCGCGTCATGGGCAGCGGCGTCAACGCGTGGAAGCCGATCGGAAACGAAATGTGCGTCCCGAACGTGCCCACCTTGACCATCGATGCGTTGATGAGCTTTCCAGGAACTGCTTTTGAAGTAGTGTTCGAGTGAGAAATAAAAACACAAGAACAATCAACCCGGACACGCGTCCGACGGAAACGTGTGGCCGCTGCGACGAGGAGGACTGCACCTGCTTCGAAGACGGCACGTGGGGGCGCATGCGCGTGGACATCCCCACTCTCACCAAGATTTGCCACAGCGCCGTCATGTGGTGAGGAAGGACTTGTCGGCGACGTGGTCAGTTTTTTGCAAGATGCCGTGCGTGACATATGCAAACAGAGCCGTGCCGCGCCATGTTTTTACACTGTCGCTTGCGACCCTTCACAATGACCGTGCTCAAACATCTTCCGCCTTTCGACTCACCGAATTTCTTCTCCAATGCCCGATCTTCGGCCAAACGCTTCAAACGTTTACTCCTCTCTTCTTCCCTTTGAAGCCTCGCTTTCTCCGCAATCTCTCGTTGCACACGAATCGCTTCTTGTGCGATCTTTTCTTCTTTAGTTTCATCTCGTTTCCCCCCCAGGCTGCAGAGAAACTCAATCTTCTCCTGCGATTGCCACGAGGAAATGTCGCACGTCTTCATGATCCCACTCATAGGGTTGAAGATTGCGACGCGCGAAACGTGCTGTTCCCGGACACCTGCAAGTGCCGCGTAGCCCAGCAGCTGTAGCATGTCGCGTTCATCGTCGTCCCGCCCCGTCTTGAAATCCCATATCGTAGTGTCGACCATGAGATCAGCATCCGCCGGGATGCCGTAGCATCCCATCGCAGGGTTGAGACGAACACTGTGCGTGTCCTCCGGTATCATAGTCGACGTAATCAATGCCTCCAACTCGTCCACATGATCCCGCAGAGAGGTCACGGCACCGACAAGCGCCTCGTGCTTGGCCTTGTCGCTCTCGTTGAAGCAGCGTAGGTGCCGCTCCGAGATCATGCACACCTCTTTGAGCGCGTCCTTGGTAGGCACAGACCTGTTCTGGAAGACATCATAGTCCGGATCGCAAAAGAAAGGCGGTTCGTCGGTCAATGGCAACTCCCCAGCAGCCGCCATCTCACCTTGCACAAACTCCGCTCTGCTATCTCTTGGTGTGACGCCAACGCGCAAAGATATGATGCGGCGACACAGGTAGTCGAAGAAGCAACCGAAACCATCATCATGGTGTGCCTTTAAATACTGCAGACAGACCGACAGTCCGTTGGAAAGACCAAGAGGTGATTTTGTGAAGCAAAACCTGTCGATGTTGCACTCTCTCATAATCCTCTGCGTCCGAGAGTGTCTAACGAGTGTTTTCACACGTCTGGTGAGACTCCCATACATTTTAGGTGAATGGGTCTCGGCCCATGCTTCCGCCCATTGGACAAGCTCGGGCCGATTCGTCACTTTGGTTCTTATCCAATGAATGTAACTCGGATCGATTCTTGCGATTTCACTCATTGTCATTTCCATTGCCTCGTATTTTCCAAACCGAACAATGGGACCATCGTCTGTCATTTCGAGACTCGTTTTTTCAGGTCTGTCTTTTGAAAACAAACTGATCAAAACAAAGAACGCAGCTCGGCACAGCCCGACCCGAACGCCATGCGCAAAACCGACACGTGGACGCGCGACTTCTACTCCGTATGTGTGTTCTGAGACCTTGTGGTTTGTGTTGCGCAAGAGTGTCCGTCTGGGGCCGCTCTTCTCTCTCTCTCTCTCTCTCAAGAACAACAAACAGAGTTATAGCCGCAGGAGAGAGGAGTAAAAAAAAAAAAAAAAGGGGGGGCTCAGCATGATTTCACCGCTGGGCGCCGCTCTGCTCGACACTGCAGATCAAGAAGCCGCGACGGCCCGTCGCCGAAGCAATGTCGAGACCTCCATGTTCCTCCTCCGTTGCGGCATGGTGTTTCTCGTCGTGTCTGCCGTGTTTTTTTTAGCTGTCGGCGTGTCGGACACTTCTCCGCGCCAAACGCACCTGGAGACCAACTGCTCGCGCGCCATCGGTGCGCGCTGCGACGGACCCACCAAATGCTGCTCGGACACTCTGGCGTGCATCGTGTACACCGCGGATTTTGCAAAGTGCGAGCCACTAGTGCTGGTGACCGGCTAAAATCTAAAATCTGGCTTCGGTTGTTTTTTTTTAAAAAAAGATTTTTTTAAAACCACAATAAAAAAATAAAAAAAATGAAACATTTGTTCGCTTTGCTGACTGGCGGTGTCGTCATGGTAATTGCGTGGTTGATCTACGACACGCCCGCGTTTCTATCCAACTTGACGTGGCACAAAACGTACGAGCGGGTGTACCGAGAACACAAAAAGAAAGGGTCCCTGCGCGCGCTGAGATACAACCACGCTACGACCGACGGCGCGCTCCTGCACAAGCAGATTAGCACGGGCGTTCTCCGTCCGTTTTCGTGGAAGAAGAAACAGGTTCCAAAACAGTGTGCGTTCGAAACAACCATCAAAATTCCCGACCTCGTGGACGCCAGCCCATTTTTCAATGTAATTGTCCACGTTTGCATGATGCACCGACGCCGGCCGCTGCATGTTGGACTGCTCGTGTCGACACGCCACAAGCTGGACGATTTCACAAAGAAAGGCTGCTTTGTCAGAACCGCACGCGCAATTATAACACAAGAAGACACGGAGCACACGATCGTCAGCAAGCTGCGGGACAGCGTGGACGCCGTCTTGGCCGACGAACGCGTCAACGATTCGATCGCGGAGCGAATGCAATGTTTTCGCACCGATTTGCTGTTTAACAAGTGGTCGCTCGACGAAGTCACGTGCACCGACGGCAAGGTTTTCAAACTCGTGCGCGGTGGGGCGCGCCGTCCCGCACGCGTCTTGAGCGAGCTCGACCAGCCGCACGAAATCAAAGTCGTGAGGAGCCGTAAACCCGAATTCCTAGACCTTCTGATCACCCCGCTGTTTCAATAATCGCTCTGGCTCGGTGGGCAAAGTACAAATACCTGTTGGCGCTCGTGATGCGATCGGGGTGCTTCAATAGCTGATGAAACCGCTTACGAATTTCGCGCGTCCGGGGGTAGGCGCCGGGGCTCGGCAACAGGCGTTTCAAAAACCGCCGATCGACCATCCAAAAATAATTTGTGTCATCTTGGGCGCATGAACGACACACAATTCGTGTGTTGGAAAGCATCACACCAGATGTGACGCACGCACAGCTTGCGCAGCGGTGTTTCGAGGATCGAACAAGATCAGCAAGATCGAACAACCCATAATGTTTTCGGAGCTTAAGACGATGGCAAAACAAAATGGTTATTTCAGAAATGTCGGCATTCCGCGCTTGGCGGCCCAGCGCACGCATCAAGCGCATAAAGTCTGAAAAGAACAGGTATGGCACCAGAGGAACGAGTACACCAAGATCCAACAACAACATCCCCTTTTTTTTTATTTTTATGGGAGAAAAAACAAAAAAAAATGGAATCGGTCGCCGAAGAGTGGCGCCCATTCCTCACGGCGCACGTGTCGTCCATGGGCCGGTACGGGAGCTGCATGGGTGTCGTGTCGAACCCTACGGCCGCAGACGGGTACTCAATCATCGAGGTCGATGGCAAAGCCTACCCTACTCACCGTGCAATCGGTGTGGCGTTCGGGCTTCTAAAGGGCATGGACGACCCGCTCGAGATCGACCACATCGACGGGAATTTGTCCGACAACCGCCTGGCCAACCTGCAGGTGGTGACCGCCTTGCAGAATATGCATTCGTACGCCACCGGTGACTGAACCTAAAGTCCCGCGACACCAGTGCCGTGATTCGCAAGAAACAAACTCACGCTGGCGATTGATTTCGAGTTTGAGCCCGACTGCCTCAAAGGCGAGGAGTGGAGGCTAGACGGACATTGAGGGTTTCTGAGCTTTGGTGAATTAAAAAAAAAAAAAAATGGAAGATTTTGTGTCGTTAGCCAAACTTGTCATATCGACCGGCGATGCGACCGGCGCCGCCGCCCTCTTGAATCGAACAGAAACCGTTCCCGACGTCCCGAGGGAAGTGATAGCGAGCCTAGCGACGGTCTGTTTTGACGATGGCAGCCTTCCGTTTGTGAAAATCGGGCTGACCGCGTTTTGGAGGTATCGACTTGAAGACACTGTGCACACAAACGTGCGCGGGCGCTACGCCTTGTACGCCACGTTTGAACGCTTGCACCGATCTGCAATGACCCTCGAACACGTCAATTGCCTCATGTGCGCGACGCAATGCCTCGCTGCGTACGGGTTTACGGGCGCGACCGCCTCTGAGTGGACGCGGACGGCGTGTTGGCCAAGGGTGAAGGACAGTCTGTGGCTCGACGAGGCTTCTTGGCCGCTTGCGGAGCTGGCGGTGTTCGGCCCGCGACCATGGCTCCTGCCATGTGTCGTCGTGAACTGCATTTTGCAATGGAAAAATCCTGCGCGGAAACGGTTGCAAGAAGAGCTTTTGCGGCGGATGAAACGAGGCGGCGCCTTTGACAGTGCCGGCAACTTTCACGCTGATTTGGATACGCTTTCGGATGCGATCGATGCAGGCATGGTCTTGCCTTGGTTTTGTGAACAGTTTGATTAGTAAAAAAAAAAAATCTTTTGATTGCGTTGTAAAGGTTTTTTTTATTTTTTTTGGCAACCCAACCATCAATAAAAAAACAAGGAAGGATGTCGGCGGTCCCAAAAACCGGAAAGGACTGGGAGACGTTAATGCGCACGATTCAGACACCTCCGGATTCGGACGACGAGGATTCGGGTCCTAACTTTCGGTCTGTACGCGACAATGCGAGGCGTACGATGGAACTAGCGCATCAACTTTTGCCTGGATTGAAAAGGGAAAATTTGCGTGTGGACACGCGCGTACCATTGGGAATGAACACGCCAGACGCGATGAAAGCCTCGCTGCAAGAGCTTGTGAACACTGTAAGCCACGCCTTCCCAACAGAAACATCTTCGGAAACAAGCGCAAAATAAAAAAAAAAAGAAAAGGGAATTAAAAAAAAAAAACTTTGCCTTTTGTCAGTTTGTGCACTTCGCTTTCCACAGTCGGAGTAGTGCAAAAATCGCTCCATCCCGAGATTCTGTGTCGCGGGAGCATGTCCATTGCAACCGAGGACGCGATCGCGGTCGACGAAGAGGTGATCGAAAAGACGCTTTCTGGTGACGAGGACGAGGATTCTGGGGAGGACGACGACGCCGGCTCGCTGGTGGACTTTGTGGTCGACGACGACGACGCGGCGGCGCCGGAAGATGACAAGGCGCTCAACGACTTGCAGGACATCGATGAGAAGAACATTGTTCAGGGGAAACGCAAGCGCAAGGCGACCCAGTTTTACGACAGAGAAGTCTTTGCTTCGAAAGAGTACAGGAAGATGGTCTTGGACGACGTGCCCGACGAGGAGTTGGACGCTGCCGTGGGCGGTGAGAGCGGGGATGACGATGGCGACGACTCTGGTGAGGAAGAGGACGAAGATAGTGACGGCGAGTACAGCGAGGACGAGGAGGACGCCGAAGCGGATGTTTCGAGTGAGGCGGACGAGGAGTCGGACGAGGAGACGGACGAGGACTCGGACGAGGACTCGGACGAGGACTCGGAGGAGGACAAGTAGATGAATCACTTTGGGGGTTCGTCGTCGCAGTCTTCCTCTTCCTCGGCCTCTTCATCGCAATCATCATCGCTTCCACTCTGCTCGTCATCCTCTTCGTCCCCATCGCTCGACTCGTCTGATGAAAGGGAAGCGGGCAGATCGGCGGTAAACGCTATGACTTGTTGTTTGTCTCGGGCGCCTTCCCGCAGCAAGGAGCGTTCGCTTGCGAAAAAAGTGTGCGGCGCACACGCGACGGTGAGTCGTGCGTCGTTTGGAAGCACATAGGTCCCAAGCCGCCCTGGTAAATCGAGATTAAGATGGTCGCAGGTAAGTAGATCACAAATGTTCACATCGCTGGTGATGACGAAATCGTCATTCGGAAGGCTGTGAACATATTTTCCAGGCGTCGCCGGCGCGGAGCTCTCCACCCAGTATGTTGGCATGAATTTTTTCCCACGTGTTCTACGGCCGTAGCCCAAAAACTGATTTTATTGTTTTCGTATGCCAGAGTTTTTTTTTTAGGACACCATACAGACAACAAAAAAAAAAATCAAAACATTCATGCCCACCAACTGCTCGACGCGGTCCAAGAGCGATTGCACCAGCCCGTGCCGCTGGTCGAAGGGCTCCTGCAAGACGAGCAAAAAGGCCTTTGTCATGTCTCCATCGAAGAAGCTCACTGGGTATATGACGCCGAAGAAGACGTCGCCGAAGAAGAAGGCGTCGCCGAAGAAGAAGGCGTCGCCGAAGAAGAAGGCGTCGCCGAAGAAGAAGGCGTCGCCGA
>PAAT01000094.1 GCA_002698965.1 Rhodopirellula sp.
TGACAAGCTGCGTTGATGAATTGAAGTTGATTATATTTCGCTATGTGGTCCGTCGTTGATTCGACATCTATCCCTAGTTTCTGAATCATCGGCTTCAATATCTTGACCATGTATTTCCTAAACATTCCATATGCATTCTGAGCACTCAACTCCTTGTCTAGATATGCGAAGTTCTTCAATGCCATTTTCCAAACAAAGTAATTGTCTTCCGTCTCTAGAAACTTTATAAGATCCAGAGCAAGATCATATGTTACGTATCCAGCTCTTGCAAGATTTAGGACATCATCGACTGTACCAGCCCTGTCAGTGACAGGGAAAAGTCCATTTCTGAGAATAGTACTGTTGTTATTCAGGTTTTTGCTTATCTCCTGCCAATTTGCGAGGTCGTAGTTCACACGGTAAAATCCCTTGTGTTGACGGTTTCCGAACACCCAGTTATTCGATGCTACCGATACATTGCTGGTGCGACTTGTAAGTGTGGTTTTAATGTTATCTGTCAGGTGTCCACTCTCAGCATAAACAAATGGAATATTCCAGGTGTAGTTGTATTTTGATGGTTGAGTAACGTTGGCATCTGGATCTAACAGGAAGTGCTTTTGTGTGACCTCAAACGTGGTATTATCGATACGCTTCATCATAATGATAGGATGACCCATTTGATGTGTCCAAGTTTCCATCATTCCTTTGATGTCTTTGCCACTTACCTTAGAGAATGCTTCCCATAAATGAGTGGCAGTCGCACCCTTGTATTTATGTGTATCCAAGTATTCCTTTATTCCTTCTTTGAATAAATCATTTCCAAGGAAGAAGTCAAGCATTTGCAGTAAGGATGATCCCTTGTTATATGTAATAGAATCAAATATCTCTTTAATTTGATTTTTATAATGATTGGGTAAGTGGTAGTTTATATTTCCCGTTAATAAAAAGAAAATATAAAGTTAGAAAGAGTAAAAAGAAATTCGGACAAATAAAGAAAGATAAATTTTGTCATTATAATTGTTTAACTAAAAATGCTAATCCTCCTCAGTTTCAAGGATACGCTACTTTCTTACAGGATAGAATAAAATTAGATGTGGGGTATAGTACCCCTACAGTGACAATACAAGGATGTAGTGCTCGGTTAGATGCTAACATAGTAAGTGATTGGTATGGGGATTATAATAGTAATAGTATAGACAATTTAAACTTAGCGGCAAAACAAATAGTATTAGATGGGACAAATGATGCAGATAAAAAATGTCAAATTACTTTTGATAACTATGCGTCTTTACAAGGGGCGTTGAATAATATTAGTGGGTTACAAGTAGTTGCAGAAACTAAAGTAGGGGCTAACCCATTTGGTGAACCAGATTATGTTAAAACTATTGATCAATTTGGGACAGAAACTTGGGAAAATCAAGGTGGGTTTGGTTTACATAAAAATAAATGTGACCCTACTAGAATGATAGAAAGAGGAGAATATTTTAAAAATAGTTTAGATTGTTGGAATACACCACCTTCTTTAGGTTCCACAGGTGCACCTATGGTGTTTCCACCTGACATTGATCCCCCTAACCCTTTAGATCCGTGTATATATAACTGTCTTGGAGGTTTACCAAATGATTTATCTACGTCATGGCAGGCAGAATGTTGTAGATCTACTTGTGGTACAAATTCAGTAGCAGGGTGTAATGCCTTTTGTTCTTGTAGAGGTGTTAACGCACCAGAGGGATTATTAAATTATAATGGTCAATTAATTGAACATGGACTTATTATGTGGTATGATCAAGAATTATATTATACTTCTATTATACCCAAAGGTGATTATAGTTATAATGATTTAGAATATAAGGCAAATATAATGTTACCTACAACAATTACGGAATTAGGTAGTACTACTTATTGTGATATAGATGATGTTCCATTTATAATGGATAAATTACAACCAACCACTTTTCAAGTTAGTTATGAGGCGATAAAATATAAGATTGATAATGTTATTAATAACTATACACCTCCACCAAATAGTGGAAACCCCCCTGGAATTAGAAAAGATTTAAATTACGGAGAAGATAAAGAAGGGGCATTAAATTTAAGAGGTTACGTAGATTTTTCTTGTTTAGCAACCACTTGTCTTAATACACCTGCAACCGTTAACCAATCCCAAATAGGGGTAGACACTATAGATACTAACGATTTAGAAATAGAGATTAGTAATTGTTTTATGCGTTTTGAACATGATACAGAAATTAGAGAATATTTCTGTAGAAGATTCTCTGGTTATAAAGATGGTGATTTAAATGTACATTATATGCGACCAGGATCCAATGAATTTGAAAATGATTACCAAACATATGATGAAATTACTTTAGTGGATGGCACACCTACTTATTATAGATTAGTAGATGATTTTTCCAGTGGTGACCCTATATTGTCTACCTACAATGATGGGGATGCGTTTGTCCCTGGAGATGCTTGTGGATTTTATAAAGACACTAATCCAACAGGTTCAGACTATTTTTATGGATTAGCCCCCGGACAAACATCAAGTTTTGTTAATTTCCCTAATCCCAACACACCTTTAATTACATTTGGGCAAAATGCTCATAGTGGTGGTGTAGACGATGTAGATGATGGAATTAATGGTAGTGGTACTATTTATGGAATTAAATTTAATAGAAGTCAAACTCCATATTATTTATATTTTGGTTTATTACCAGGTAAAACAGCATTACATAAAACAGTAGGGAAATTCTTTGCAGATAAAATAAATGCAGTAACATTACAAGGTATCGGGGCATCTAACGATGACGCTTCAGAGAATACTAATAATCAAAACAATTTAAGACATGAAGTTACTAATCCTTTTAGTATATATAAAACATGTTTAGGTGAAACATTAATTGCTTCTCAAACAGGAGGTGGTAGTGGATCAGGCGGATCAGGTGGGTCTGGTGGTGTAAATACCCCAGGAGGTAACATAGGAAACACTACACCTATTGGTATTGGTGGAACAACAGGACTAGCTAATCCTCCGGGAGGTGGTTTAAGTACTGGTGGTAATGTGGGATCTAACTCACAAACTACACCAACTACCACTATTACTAATTACACTATAAGTGGAACACAAGGAGTAGGTTACGGATTCCCTTCAATGGGAGCTACCGCCTTAATTAATGTATTTAATACACCTGCAGTTATAACTTTAAGTTTATTTGGTGGAACGTTTTGTCCAACTATACCCCCTATTACTAATTCTAAAGGAATTGGTGGTTTAAATTTATATAACGGAGGAACAACTACACTTACACAACCTAACGTAGCACAAATAGGTATGTCATCTAATTTAGGTGGGTTAGGAGTTAGTATTCAAAACGGTACTACTACAGTAGCAACTGCAGATGAAATTAAAACAATAACCATAACAATAAATCAAACAGGAACTTATGATTTGAATTTATCATATAGCCCATTGAATTGTAATCAAGATGGATATTTTAAAATTTTATAGAAAATATTTATTATAAATGGAGAAAAATACTAAAATATTATTAAATAAAACTAGGACAGTAGATTCCGTAAATGTTAATACACAATTTAACATTTCTATGGAAAATACTAATAAACCTATTCCTGTTAATGATATTGACACTAATATAAATGCTTACGAAGTCTTTGAAGAAGAAAGAAAAGAAAGTAGCATATATAGGTTTTATGGAATTTTGAATGGAGTAGTATCCAATCCAATTTATAATGATAATATTAAAATTTATGAAAATTCTAATACGGGAGCCGTAGAGTCTAAAAAGATATCTAGTAGTGACATTTATGAAAAAGATGGGTGGATAGGATACTTTAATGATGAAACTAACGAAGAATTAGAATTAATAGGTGATAATGAAAGTTCTCTCTGTGAATTTTTTCCATTTGATCCTGGATATAAACGATTGAGTATATTAGATAGTGATGGGTCGTCAAATTATTTGATGAAAATTACTTATCCTTACGCACAAACCGACATAACTTTAGTTCAAAATGAATTTAATATCTCCCTAAAAGATGGTTTACCTATCATAGAAAAAATGGTTGTTTCATTACATGGTAGAGATTATGTGGCATTTAAAACACCTATTAATCATGGTTTACAACCTAGAGATTTAATAAATCTTTATAATTTTCAAGATTTAAGTGGAGATTTAGCACTTTCTCAAAGATCGAAGGCAGTATTTAAGTTAGGTGATAATGAAGGTAAAAATACTGACAGAATTTTCGTAATGGATATTGATCCTTTAGATATTGATTTCCAAGCGGGAGTATCAACTATAAAAAGAATAAAAAATAATTATGAATCTTCTTATTATGTAAGAATATTAAAATCTTTAACTACAGGATATACTGATTATGATTTATTTCCTGCTGCATTTGGTGTTAATTATTATGAAGATGATGTTGCGTCTTTTAATTTTATTAAAGATATAGATGTTGAAGGGTTAAAAGATAATTTAGGAAGACCATTGAGTGAATTATTTTTAACAATTGTTAAAAATGATAATGATTCACAACCTAATAGTGTTTATAATAGATATTGGCATAATCAACAATCCCAACTACCAGCCAATATAAAAGATAGGTTTTGGACACGAATAGTGGGGGGTTATGTAACAGAAAATAATGCTTTAGTTAATTATAATATTAGGGCATTTGGTGATCCTACCTATGCAACTAACTCTTGGTTTACTAATATAGATGAATCAGATGAAGATTTTCATGGAGATATTGTAGAATATAACGAATATGAACTTTTAGAAAGATCATTAGAGAATATATATCACAGACTTAATACAATATATAGAGAAAATTTAGAATCCATTACTAAAAATAGTAATGTTCCAGTACCTAGTAAAAGAGAAGGATACATATACCAACCACATAGTAGAATTAAAATTAGAGAATTTAGTAGTTTTATCCACCCAACAGTGGATTTACAAACAGTATTTGATAAATATAATATCACTTCACCACAAGAACAAGAAAAGTTAAAACAAGATTACAAAGTGCCTGATTATGCAATCCAAATTTCCCCTAATGTGTATAGATGGAGAGATTTATTAGGTATTGGTGAAATTGATGGTATGGGAAGTGGTGTAGATTATCCGTTTGAAAGTGGTGCTCACTATATGTATCTTAATAATAGATTCTATTTACAAAGACAAGATCCTCCTTGTAATTTTTATTTAACTGCGGAAGAAATACTTATACCCCAAGATAAAGATAAATTTGAAGATATGTTAAACAGACCTACTTTTTATAAGTATGATATTCTCAATATTGATGATTTTAAAGGTGGTCAGAGTTCAAGTATTACACAAAATGGAGTTGCTAGTTTATTAGATTATAATAATTCAGGAAACCCTATAAAATTAGATGTAAGATTTTTTAGTTTCTTTGGTGTATATGAATTAGGGGTAAGAGATGTAGCTGGTGCTTGTGTAGATTATAATGTTTTAGATATAACCGATATAGATGAAAACTGTTAATAGTAAAAAAATATTAGTAAGTAAGTTAGGTGCGTCAGGTACTACTATAGATATCCCTTTATCTACCAACTTTTTCCCTGTTGATAATTCTGAATTGATCACCCACCAATTCGTTGAACAAGAAAAAGAAAAGGTTATTAATCAAATAGTAGACAATAAAAAAATTATTTTTCGACCAGCGGATGATTCATGGAATATTATTGAGGAGTTTAAAATAAATCTAAATTTCTTCACACCCACTAGTATACAAAATGGGTCACCAGTTTATCACAATGCATCCAATGGGTCAAATGGTGCGGGGGTTTATAGTGAAATTGGATTTATATATGATGATTTATTCTGTAGAGCAAATAGATTTATCTTTAGTTTTATGAGGTTATTATTTTATGATAACCCCAATAGTGGAGACAATAGATTATTATTTTTTAGTGATATCTATACACAAATTGGTAAGGATCAACAGACACCCAATGGTTTACCCTTACCTCCCGATCAATCACCTATTAGTATAAGGACTGCAGATCCTCTTTTACAACCTGAAATGTCTCACGAAGGGTATCACATTTATTGGTATCCAGATTTGGTAGATAATGCACCTAATAAAGAATATGAAATGTATATGACATTAATATTTAATAATGCGTCTACCGGTAAATCTATATTAATGGCGCCTTCCAAAACATTAAACCCATTTAATGTTCAAATAGGAGATTTAAATGGGGAAGAAGGTAAATTACATTTAAAAGTAATTTTAAAAAATGATAACGGAGTGTATAAATATAGATTTGTGGGAAATAACCAACAATTAAGTAGTAATGGTACGGGAGGGGTAAATTTAAACCCAACTGTTCCGGGACCATCTTCTCTTACGTTTTGGCAAATTAATGTTTAAATATTTATAGGAAAGAGATGGACTACTTAAAAATAAAAAGAAATTTAGAAAATTATACTGTTAGAAACATCCCAAAAAGATTAATAACAGTAAATGCGTCAGGAGATACTGTCGTTAATACTAGTAGTCCGAATTATTATTATGGTCAAATACCTGAATATAAAATAGACAAAGAAGGTTTTTTTATATTAGATAGTGCAGGGGAAAAAATACCCAATACTATAGATATTAATATTTTTATAACACAAGAGTATGATGATATGGGTATTTTTACGGATATGGATTTTATCCCTAAACAACCACCTTTATCACAACCACCTAATAATTTTAATCCATTTTTAGATGGTAGAATTGCTGGCGGACCAGTAGATTTTTATTATACACCACCTATTAGTGTAACTGGGGAAACCGATGATTCCCATTTAAATTATGTTAAATCATTAAGGGTAGATAGTAATGGGTTACCCATATACCAACCATTTTTAAATGTATCAAAAGAAGATGGTCAATTTGATGGGGTAACAGATAATAATAATCAAAGAGTAAAATATAAGTTAGGTGCAGATATTAATAATATCGGTACTACGGGAGTAGAGTTTACTACTTACCATCAAGAGTTTGTTAAATCTACTAATATTGTAGGTGAAGACGTAACTTGGAATAAAACAACATTCAAAGCAGTAGACGGTGGATGGAATTCTTCAAATATAGATTTATATGCTAATGTAAAAGAAGAAGAATTTTTAGGTATAGTTTTCCCACCGGAAATTAGTGACGATGTATTTATAAATAGGGGTGTCGCAGATATCTTTGAAAGAAATGCAATACTCTCAGAAATAAAAACAACAGATGACTTAGATAATTTTAGGGGAGGTTATTTAGTTAGTGAATAAAATGATTAAAATAGAAAGATATGGCAACAGGTAATTATGGTACGGTAAGACCGGCAGATGTTTCAGTAGATGACGTAGAAATTTTATACGCATATAGCCCTAGTAGGGAAACTTTAAATACTGTGGAATTGGAGTTTTTAGACCCAACACAAGTATTATTACCTGCTAATGACCCTAATAGTACAACAGAAGTATTAGGTGGGATGTATACTTTAAAATTACCTACCGCTCAATTTGGTAATAAAGGGTATTATAGTATAATAATCCGACCCAAACAAATTAGAACAACAATAGTAGATTGTGGTGTTTTAGTAGATATGCCAGATGTTAAAGGATTAGTTTTTGATATAAGTCAAGTCCCTTCCACTGATCAAAATAAATTTGAAAATGGAAGTTTAGTAGGATACAGAGTAGAATATTTGGAAACTGATGGTAGTAAAATACCAAATTTATATAGAATTATAACATCCAATAATAGGGCATTACCTATTTCACAACCCGCAGGTAATAACAATGCAACACAAGCATGGTCATTTAATGATAACACAACTACTACGTTTTGTACATTAACACCATCTTCTGCACCATTTGTTAAACCTAATGCGGTTCCTTTTATAGGTAATCCTTTACAAGATGTTATTATAACTAACACTTATTTTGATCCAGTGATGTTGGAAGTAGAAATGGTAGAATATGATGATGAAACATTAGCATATGCCTTATACTCCAATCAAACTAAATCATTGGAAGATGGTGTTTATACGATATATAATTTTGGTAATGAAATTTATAAGCAATATAACATATTTGAGGTTAAAGATCAATTTACTGGTAAACCTCTTTATGAAGTTAGAGAGCAAAAATCTATCATTGACCCAACTAAAGATTTTGATGACATAACTAATTTTTAACATATTGAATGGCGAATAATAAAAAGGATAGAATTAAAATTGCGGGATACGCTAAAAGAGTCTTTTTCAATGATAATATTGAATATAGAGATTTTAGTCCAGATTTAGTAGGTTTTCAACTAACTAGTGAGGGAGGAACGCCTTTATTTACCAACGGTAATTTTTCTATTGATGCAAATTTAGACCCTAAACCTGATGTTGTTTTTCGTCAAGGAACACAATCTCCTCTTTATACATTAGATGATGTAGTTTCTAATGATCAAGAGTTAGTTATTGAAAAAAATATAAAAACAAGTCTTAATTTAGATTTAACTAACCCATTAAGTTATATATGGTATGGGTCAGCATCTGAATTAATTAGGGCTTCCTTAGAAGAAATACAAGAAAATTGGCCAGCCGCCATTTATGTGGATAATAAA
>PAAT01000095.1 GCA_002698965.1 Rhodopirellula sp.
ATTCAGATTAACGTCATCAAGACTGCATCTGTTAAACGTCAGACTAACACTGCTGATGATCTATATAACTGTGTCATCCAGCCAAATGTCTCCCACTATCAGTTGAATAGTAAGACATTCGAGGTTCGTGTAGGTAATACCAACCGCCACGCATTGGTCGAAAACTTCAGCGATGCATCACCTAGTGTGACCGTTTCTGGAGCTGATGTGACTGTATCGTAATTGTTAACACTTGGGTGGGGGTCTTAATGGCCCCTGCCTTTTTTTATAAAACATCATGGCTAGACATAGTACATTACAACAAGTCAAAGAGGGGTCGCTTCTATCAAAAGGATCGACTTTAACCATTGCATCTGGAGCTATTACAGTAACAGACTCATTACATTTAGTTGCTACAGAGGGAGCAGCCAGCACCGACGATCTCACCACTATAAACGGTGGGCATACCGCTGGTCAGGTTGTTGTTCTTATGGCTTCTGATGATGGTGATACTGTTGTTGTTAAGAATAGTGCATCATTAGCAGTGGGAGCCGACACAAGTTTGGCTGACGATACCGATACCATTACCCTTATGTGGACAGGTTCCAAGTGGGTTGGGTTGGCATCAAGAGTAGCGACAACACCGAGTTAATTTTGCTCCATACCTGTTCTGTCTCTGCTACTGGGGTCGGGGTGTCAAAGCCCTGGCCCCTTTTTCTTTGACTTTGTGTTACCCTAAAACTAGGTTACTAACTATGGCTGTGAAATATTATACAGGTTCTCCAAACGGAGTGAAGGAAATGGACGGCTTATCATTTGCCTTTGAAGCTATAGCCCCGGTAAGCGGCACTTGGATAGGTGCATACAAGGCAGACAAAGCTGATGAGATAGCTGCATTAGATAAGTTAGTATCAGCAGGAAAAGCCAAGGAAACTTCGGAAGAAAATTATAACGATCTCATCAAAAAAAAAGCGGATCGGATGAATTTATCTCCAAATATGAGCGGAGGGTCAGAAGCTCAGGGTGCAGCTCGTGCGGAGGAGGCTCCCAAAGCGTCACCAGTTGAGGTTGAAGATGACGTATTAGAAGTAAAACAAGTTGCGAAACCTAAACGTAAATCAAAAGCCCCCTCAAAGTCTAAGGGAGACTGAGGCAATCAGGAAGTACTGGAAAGATTACGGGCTGGAACTTCTTAAAGAGAAGAACCCTACCTATAGTGAATGCAAAGCTGCCGCTATTGGTAACAGAATAGGATGTCCTGAATTAGCAGAGGACTTAATGGTTAAGGCAAGGAAGTGGAAGAAACCTAAGATATGACTTGGACTCAATTTAAGACGGCGGTAAAGGAACTATTAACAGTAGACGGTGTTAGGGTAGGCATAGCCACTTCACCCACAGGATCAGGAACTCCTTATCTAGACAGAATGATCCAGCTTGGTACTGCTGAAGTACTTTCCCATGTGGATTACTATGTCAAACGACAGACAGCCAAGTACACTACTCAATCAGGCCCACCATCAGGGTTTCTTTTACTTGGAACAGACGGCAATGCCAGCACTGGTTTCCTGCCAGGTGGTGCAAGCAATCTTATAGATGAGAGAATCGAAGAAGCTTACCGTTTAAACTATGCCACAACATCAGCAGTCACAGCTACCCCTGCTACTGGCGCGGCAACTCATTGTAACCGTACACCTGTAGAAAATTATCCTTGGGCAAATAGAAACGATATGATCTGTGCTAATCCATTGATCCATGTCGGAGCCACACTGATAGCAATAGGGCCGGGATTAAGCGGAGGGACAGGACGAGGAGCTGACTTTTATATTTATCCTAAGCTAGATGATAAGGAAGTATTTGAAATTACTTACACCATATCAGATGCGACACACTCAGATAACGATGTGGTTCCTTATGATCTACCTATGGTTGAGGCTGTAGCAGATTATTGTAAGTCAAAGATTACCCGTGAAGTAGACAAGGACTTGAAGCTGTCCGAATCCTACTACGGTACGTTCCGTAAAAAGAGACAAGAACTTTACGTTAATAGCTTCGGTAGACAACGCCTTAAAGATAACGTACCAGGTGGGCCTATAGCTTCCACTTGTCTTGATACTACAGGCTTAACCAGTTCTTGTTAATGGCTAAGAAAAAAGCACGGTTCCAAAGTTTACTGCTCAAGCCCAAGGACGGGGCTAATCTCTTCACGGCTTTGTCTGCTGAGTCGGCTGGCATTGCTAACTATGTAGAGAAAGAAGATTGGAGACGGGAGCTTGATGTTGAAGTTAGGAGAGAAGGGCATGAATACTTTAATCCCGGTGGAACAAGTAACGCTGGTGAGGCATTCCCCGGCAACACTGATGATATTACTTTGATTCACATGGCTCGTCGGCCTAATGGCCAAGTGGCTATCATTGTTGGAACTGAAACAACTCTTTATCGCTACAAGAAACTTGATGATATTACTTATGTTCATTCCTCTTATACATCTAATAATTACTTTTCAACATCTCAACCAAACTGGATAACAATAGGCTCAGGTTTTACTACTAAAGCTAATGGAGCTAAACGGTGGCAAGCAGTTAACTTAAATGGGTATACCGTATTAAATAATGGATATGACCTTCCTGTTTCTTATAGGTTAGAAGATCAAATAACACAGCCTATATATGAATTAAGGGAAGCTGGAATCTCTACGGTTGGATGTATTGCTAGTTACAACGGGATCTTAATGCTTGGAGATGTAACCGAAATTGATGCATTAGATAAATGGAAATCATCATCAACCCCTTACGGAACAGTTACAGAGCCAGCCTCAAGAAATCATGCTAGATTAATATGGAGTCAAATCAATGATCCAAGAAGGTTCTCAGCTTCAAATAAAGGTTCAATCGAATGGAGTAGCAGGGTTATAACTTTAGACACTGAAGCAAAGTCTTACGAGCAAGGGGATCAGATAACTATAATCGGTGCAGGAATAGAAGGTGGCAATTTAACATCTAGAATAACTCTTGTTCATGGTAACTTGATATACATCGAGGATGAGGCTTCAGTCACAGTTACAAGTGCTTTAATTTCTCAAACAGATGAAACCAATAGCATCATAGGATTCGAGGATATAGAGGATGATGGGTCAGGTATAATCAACATGGCTCCATTGCAGAACACGCTGGCTATATACAAGGACACCTCAATATTTATAGCTGAATACACAGGCGTAGTAACTGCTCCATTTAAGTTCAGATTAATTAAGGTTCCAGATTCTAAAACTCTCTACTATAAGAACACTCTAATCGCAGTTAAGGAATCAGTTCACATCTATGCTGGCAGGGATAACTTCTATGCATTTGATCTATCAACTCGCGGCCCTAAAGAATTAATACCTGGGCAGGGTGTGAAAGATTTATTCTACGGAGCAGTTGACATCACAAACACAGACGATGTGTTCACTGCTGATAATGTTTTAACAAACGAGGTGTGGTTTATCATGCCTAATAAAACAATCTGCTTAGACTACATTAAGAATACAGTATCAACAACAGGTGGTTTTACTGCTGCCGCGACAGTTAAGAAGCCGCCATCTGATAAACAGAATTGGTTTTTGATGGGTACTACTAATGGGGTGGTACTTAGATATGGACTAACAAATGAAACTCAAAGTACATGGAGCGGTAAGAAAGCTATCTACTATAGGATGGAAGCAAACCCATACTCAGCAACTCAGAATCTATACCAAAGTAAACTTAAAAGCGGATTAGGAAATTTTGGTGACGCTTATAATGAAAAAGATATAAGGGGATATGTAGTTCAGTTAGCAAGCCAGCAAGATAATAATGCAGCACTTAATATTAAATTGTACGGTTATGAAAACCCATACTCTGATCCTAATGTTTTAACAGGAAGCTCTGCGTACCAAATAACAAATCCAAAAGGGCAGAACTTAGTGCCTGTTTATTTTAGGCAACACCTATTTCAAGACGAGATAATGGCTACAGGAACAACCAACGTCAAACTTGCTGGAAGGATATTCGACATCGGCAAGGTAAATAGTTCCAGTGAAATTAGAACCCCAGCAATAACATAACATGGCTAACGAAACACCAGTACATATAGTAACAAGGCAGACGGCTGTTAATACAGCAACTACCAATAAAACAGCAACCAGCTCTAACAAAGGTGCTGCTTTAACTAACTCTGAAATGGACATGAATTTTCTTAACACGAAGAAGTCCATTGATACCTTATCTGCTCAGTATTATATCGCTCACAATGAGGATGGCACAATCAAGCCAGCTTATATAGCAGGAACAACTCATTACGTTGAGGACACATCCACTAATGCAAACCAATTAGCGGTCGCCATTGGAGGGTTAACAAGTCTTACCGCTGGCTTGCAGTTATTGGTTAAGGTTAAGACACTGAATACAGGATCAAGTACTATCACTGTAAGTAACTCTGCCACATCTCCACCAACCGTATTAGGCGGTGGTGCTAAAGGTATATTTAAGAGCAAGGATGTTGGCCTAGTAGCTGGTGAATTAAAGGCTGATGAGATCGTTAACCTCGTGTTTGACGGCACACAATTCCAAGTACTTAATGAAGGTGAAGAGATTCTGGATAATCAAACTGTTGGTAGCTTAATCACATTCGACTCAACAGGTAAGGCTGTAGTAGTTGCACCTGGTACAACAGGTCAGGTCTTAACAGCAACAACCACTTCGCCTCCTGCATTTGTCACTCCTAGCACTGGGTTTGTTGAAGTAGATCTAGGCACAATACTTGGGGATAATTGGAAAAGAGCGACTCACGGATTAAAGGTTAACGGAGTCAACACAGCTCCTAAAATATTGAATATGTATTTTGAATGTATAAATGGGCATAGATCTGGAATGGCTTGGAATCACGGATATAGCGTAGGTGATAGGATTTACTATTCATCAATGGATCAAGGAGGGAGTGACAAAACTGCTGGCCCTTTTCTATTTGCTGATGCGGTTTATGCTGGTTGTGGTATTAGAAATAGTGGTCATTTTGAGTTCCCAAACAAATGGGGATTATTACACAACACGGATGGGACTTTGAGTGCTTCTGCTCCTGACGCAAGTACACTTAGCGGATCTATAACTGCTGGTGACGATGACGGGGAAGGAATGCATAATTACGAACACGTTGACCAAGATTTTAAGGTCGTTCTTCAAGTTAGTTTATGACGCTTCTAGTAAAAGATGACTTTACTGAAGAGGCCAAAGATATTCGTGACAGTGTAATTAAGGATGGCTTCAAGGAAGAGGTAGGCCCAGACGGATTTACCTACACTGGCATCAGTAAGATCGAGGTTCCTAATCTAGTTAATAAGGTTGGGGATATGGTGGATGACTTCGAGATGAAGATGTCTTTCTTTCGCCTCAATCTTAAAGGTGAGATGCCTCATTCATTTGTTCACAGTGATGAGATATGCGCTGATTGGGCAGGGTTACTATACCTAAACCCAGAAGAACAAGTTAAAGGGGGAACAGCCTTCTGGAAACATAAGTACATGAGATGGGATAAACTACCTTCAGATGATGAGGTTATGGATCTAGGTTTATCCCAAGAAGAATTCGGAACTCAGCTCAGTGAGGATTGGCGTAATAAAGATATGTGGGAAATGTCAGGGTTCATGGGCATGAAGTTTAACAGATTTTTAATTTACCCAACCAAGATGTTCCATAGTCGGTATCCACACGAAGGTTTCGGCGACAACGCAGACAATGGCAGATTGGTTTGGGTATGTTTTTTCAATGGTAAGATTAACAACAACTAAAGATTTACCTGAGATAATTCCTTTGTACTACAAGTTCTTTAAGGAAGGGGATCTATCTGGAAAGCCTAATCCTCTCACGTTTAAAGAGGGTGTTAAGAAGCTAATAGATACTGGCATTGTCCTTTCATTAGTTGTTGGTGGAAAGGTTAAAGGAGTGATGGGTGGAGCAGTGTATGATGACTTTATTACAGGAGATGTTAGTTGTATGGAGGCGTTTTGGTACGTTGATCCTGACAACAGAGGGGTTGGTGGACTTAAACTTTTCAAGAGGTTTGAAGAGGAAGCTAAGTTTAGGGGTGCAAAAAGAATTTGGATGATGCACCTGCTCTCCTTGAATTCAGAGAAAATGGAGCGATACTACACCAAATCGGGATATGTGCTTAAAGAGAAAGTTTACCTAAAAGAATTATGAGTGGCGTTGCAGGAGCAATAGTAGGAAGTACGGTTATAGGGGCAGGAGCTTCTATGTATGCTGGTTCACAGCAAGCTAAGGCTAACCGTAAAAACATGAAAAACAACTTAGCCCGTGCTGATGCGGCTGATGCTCTTAACTATCAACGATGGCTTGAGTCTCGCGGCTCCACTGGTAGTGCAATTCTTCCGTTGTATTTCAGGGAAGGGGAATACTCAGTAGATGATATTAACAATATGAGTGATAGGGAGTTGATTCGTGTTGCAAGAGAAAACGGACTTCTAACAGACCCAGTAGGTAGCGGTGTTACTGAAAGGGGTGGTGAGTTATTTTTTGAAGGCCCAGATGCAGAGATTAACAGAGGTAACATTGTTCGTGAGCTTACAGATAAAGTAGCTAGACCTTTTGAAGTTAAAGCAGCTAAGGAGGCCATGAACATTTACAACATGGGTAAGACTCCTGAAGAATTAGCTGGCACGTTTGGTGGAATACAAGATCGATTCAGGCCAGCACAAGCATCAGCAGATGACCAGATACTAGGTATATTCTCAGGAGCCAGGGAGGATGAGCGTTTAGGTGATTTTAATGTATTAGCTAATGAAAGACTAAATGCTGCTAAACTACAGTCTGATAGATTAAAACTTGAAAAGGCCCAAGGGCTTAATCAGCTCGCCGCACAGAACCAGCGTAAAGGTTATGTAGGCTCAGGCTTTGGTAGTAATTTAGCAAACCTACAACTAGGACAAACAATTGCTAGTAAAGATGCTACGGCTACCGCTCTTGCTAATCTCAAAAATGCTCAGGAAAAATTCCAGATTCAAGATCAAGAAAGAGATCTAAGATTACAAAACGTAGGCCAAGTAGGAAATCAAGCTGCAAGATCTATGGGTTTTGAAACGGCTGACCAACGTGGTTTAACTGATGCCTTTAAAGATAAGCTTTCTATTACAGATCCATTTAAGATTTCTAGTGGGCCAGCACCAACTAAGAAACCTTTTGAATCAACTGCTACAACCCCTACAGGTGCGATAGTTGGTAAAGGGATTGCTGATATTGCCGGAACATTAGGAACTGCTTACGCCTCTGGTGCATTAGGAAACAATTCTGGTGGTGTTGATTACGGTATAAATCCAATAGACGGTTCAAAAATAACTCCAGACCAAGCAGAAGTTGGGCCGGGGTTTGATTTTGGAAGTATTTAACATGGCTAAAAAAGATTATAAGAAAACTTCCACTAAAGCCTCAATGAATTGTGGTGAAGTAAGAAGGAGTACTCGTGCTGGCAAAAAAATAATGAAGAAGTATTGCATAGGCGGGAAAGAAAAACTCGTTCATGCAGGAGCTAAGGGGTACGGGAATAATTATTCTGATAAAGCGAGAAAATCTTTTAAGGCTAGGCATAAATGTTCAACCGCCAAACCGGGAACTGCAAAGCATTTAGCTTGTACTGAACTTTGGAAATCAGGTGGAAGAAAAACTGCCAGCCCTAAATCTAGGAAAGGAAAATATTAATGAGCTTATACGATAATATAAACAAGAGGAAGAAAGCTGGTACTAGTAGATCTAAGTCAAAGTCTACGATTAGCAAAAAGTCTTACGATAATATGAAGGCTGGATTTCCTAAAAAGAAAAAGAAGTAAGTAATGAAAGGGGGTCAAAAATTAATGGAGATGTCCAAAAGAAAGAAGGCATCTAAAAAACCTGAGCCAGTAGAAGAACCAACTGTACCGACTCAGCGATTCCGAAATGATACTCCATTAAGGTTAGATCAGATGAGTGGCCCTGCTGATATGGAGATAGATAATTTTGCGCCACCTGTAGTTAACGCGCCACCCCCATTGCCTGAAGAACAATATGTTCCTTTTGATTTTAAACAATTTGCTAACAATATAAGCACTATTGCACCGCCACCTGTTGACCCCAGGGAGGAAAAACTTAATTCAATTAACGAAAAGGTTGATGTTTTAATGGATACATTTAGGCAGACACTTGAAGAACAAAAAGCAAGACAAGAGGTTGATGATATAGCAAGACAACAAGAGCTTGAGAAAAGAGGGCCAATCGATGTTGGCTATAACCCTAATACTGGGGCATCGCAAAGTTACCCTGAGAATTATGGAACAATACAAGCTCCACCACCACCGCCACCACAACCTGTTGAGAAACCAAAACCAGTTGAGCAAGCAGCACCAGTTGAACAAGTAGCACCAGTTGAAGAAGCGGTTACAAACTATAGCTACGAATTATCTACAGAAGAAATACTAAACATAGGTGCTGATGTTCCAAACGATAAACTATTAGTTGCTCCAAGATATAATTCGTTTGATGAGATGAATGCCCAGTTTAATGACTCATTGAAACAAGGGTGGCCTTTACCTCCTGTCGCTTATGTTGGTGACACTGAAGTTAAAGTTGCTGAGATGGAGCAGTTAAAGAGATTTGTAATGTCAGCAGACGATATTCAATCATATAATTTAAGTATAGTTAACACAGTAGCAGAACAGGCACTTGGAGATATTGAAGGGAAATAAATAATGGCAACAGGATTAGAAGTTTACGAATCAACAATGCGTCCAGTTCGAGATGCTGTTCAAGGTATCTTTGCACAACAAGAAAAAAGAAGGACTGAAAGAAATGCTGAGAGACAAAAAATTGAAGCAGAAGAACGCGCTGAACAAAGGCAAATAAAGTCTGAAGCAAGAGCTGAGGCTGGAGCTATAAGAAAGGAAGACAGGGTTGAGAGAAGGCTAGAGAAAAAAGCTATGGACAAATCAAAAGCCATTGCTCGTTCTTTAGGCGTACCTACAACTGGGACTAGGTATGAAATAGATGCCAGAGTTTCAATGCACATGGCCAAACTGCCAGATCAAGAATGGTTCAGCTCTAACATGGATGTGTTACCTAGTATTCTAAAAGATCCAGAAATGATTTCAGCAATAGAGGCTGGAGCATTAAGTAAAGGAGAACTAAAAGCCATAAGAGCTAGAGTGGAAGGATCAGTTAAAGCCCAGAGGGGTTCTGATGCAGCGGCTTTTAATAGAACAACTCCAGAGTACATTCGTAAAAGAGATGGAGCGGCAATAAGATATACTAACAATGCTAAAAGAATTACTGACATTCAATCTGGTTACTATAGGGATCAAGCACGGGATAGTTTAGATAACCCTAACATTGCGGCTGCTCTTGCTGAAGCAGGGTTACTAACAACTCAAATACCTAATGAAGAGTTAGAAGAAGTTTTTGAGGATTACCCTGAATTAAAATCAGCTTTCGCTCAGTCACCTACATTGGTAATGCTGGATCAGATAGATATTGGATCTGGTGGGGAGCGTTTCTCTGATATGAGTTCCGATTCAAAAACCATTCTTAAAAACGCTTACGACGAGGCTCAGAAAAAGATAGCTGATAGAAAGTCTAATGATTTTAATTCTAAGTACCTAAGAAGAGAATTAGCAATTAAAGAACAAGCGTTGCAGATGCCTGGTATTCAACGTGAATTGTCTGACCTTTTAACTGACCAAAGAAAACTTCAAGATGATTATCCTGAGTTGCATTATTTTAACGCATCAAAAGGAACTTATAACTTTAAAGGTTCTAGCGTAGGTAAATCCGCCATAATTGAAAGTGGTGAAACTGGTACAGAAACTAGTGATGCCGAGAGTACTGATGTAGGGACTGGTGCTGGAGCTAGTACTGGTGGAAGTTCAACATCAGATATAGTTGCTCGAATGAGAGCTGCGGCTGCTAATACAGGAAGTAACACTGCTGCTACTCCTCCACTTACATCTGAACAAGCTAATCAAATTGCTGGCCAAACTTTCCTTACCGCTGGAGATACTCCTGCATCTTCTGATGCCCCTACTGGTGATACAACTCCTGCGGGTGAAGCGGCTTCTACTGGTGATATTGCTATGGATCAACTTGCGGAATTCAGTAGTTTTAATCCACCTCCAACAGAACAATCTACTCAGAATTTTATTAATTCATTCGCTAGAAGAGATACGCCTAATAGCATTTTAACATCAGAGCAAGCGGCTGTTCCTCAGTTTTCCACTAAAGAATTATACAATAGACAAGTGGCAATAGATAATGAAATAGATTCTCTTAACAATGTGTTAGCTACATTACCAAGTGGTCAGGAAGGAAGATCTGTTTTAGAGGCAAAATTAGCTTCTCTTACATCTGAACGAAACAATATTGATAATCAACTAAGAGAACAATCAAGCCCTTCAGGTAATCTTCCTTCGCAATCAGATATGCCAGTTAACCTTGGGCCTTCTAACATAGGAATGACTTTGCCTCCAATGTCAGAAACAAGTTACCCACCTGGCTATGAGCAGAATGTTAAACAGGTTCAATCACAGATAGGGCAAGCACCCCCGATGTTAGGTAATTTTAGCCCCGTTGTAAGTTTAGGTGGCGGTAACACAGGAGAACTAAGGAATTATATGCGGCCACCAGCACCACCTTATGTGGCTCCAATTACACCTACACGACCTCCAACGCCACAAACTCCGGCAACGCCTTTCAATCCTTTTGGAGAGCAAACAAACCCGTTTAGACAAGAAACGAATCCGTTTTTCATCCCAAGATAATGCCTAACTTATTTGTTGAAAATTACAGAAAAGCAAACCCAGCAACTCAATTATCAGACGATCAAATAACTATCCAATTTGCGGAGAATCATGCGTCTGAGCTGGATGACCTTTACACATTAGACCCTTTATTCAAGGAAGACTTAGGTCGTATCTTTGGTTCGCCTGTCGGTGATCGACCTGAGTACACAGGAGAGGTCACTGCATTTGATAGGGCTAAACAAGGGCTTGGTAAGTTCGTTGAAGGTTTTACTGGGCAAGCTGTTGGCATTCCAGAGAGTATTGCTATTGGAACCGCTGCGCTTAACAGAGCAACTTTCGATGACGATGAAGGTAGGTTTTATGGTGATACACCTTTTGATCCAAAGGAAACTGTAAGTGGTAAGTTAGCTGATTTCATTAAAGATGATCTGACTCCTGCGCTTACACCTGATGTTTCGGGGGCCAAGCAGGATGAAATGAGAGGAGACTTCTGGACTGAGACTGTTCCAAGTGGATTAGGATCAGGGTTAGGATTTATTATAGGTGGTCTTGGCGTAAAGAATTTATTAGAAAAAAGTATTCGAGTAGGCGCAGATAAACTTGCTAAAGAAACTGGAGAGAAAGCACTCAAAGCTGCACTTGAAAAAGGAATGTCAGAGGCGGCTGCTAAAAAGTTTGCATCTGAATTTACCGAGAAAGCTGTAAAGGATATTATAACTCCAGCAGCTCAAGCTGGTTTAAGGCGTAAGACTAATTGGGGAATAGCTGGGTTAGGTGCGGCTGTTCAAGGCCCAGCAGGATACCAGGATGCTATCAATAACGGAGCTACTCCTAACCAAGCATTCACTTCATTTCTTTTAAATGCAGGAGTTGGTACTTCAGAAATTTTTCCGCTTCAAAAGTTTGTTGGAAGAATTGGAGGGATGGGCGGTGTTGGTGAAGGTATCAGAAGAAAGTTAGTAGATGCTATATGGGAAGGCGGGGAGGAAGCACTTCAGGAATTGTTTCAAGGAGCTTCTGGTGATGTCATTGCTAAATGGATTATTGATTACGACCCTGACAGAGAAGTCCTTGGTGAATGGAAGACTGACGCTGCTGCTGGAGGTGTAACAGGATTCATAATGAGTATCGCCTCTAGTGCAATCGGGGCAAAGGTCAGAGGTATGCAGCTTGCAAAGAGCGGCGTGTCAGAAGAAGCATCCAAGAAGTTAGCTGCTAAAATTGCCGCAGATGAACCTCTTACTGAAGAAGAACAAGAATTAGCAAGAAGTGAAGGTTTAAAAGTTGATGATCGAGGTGTAGTTATTTTACCTAAAACAGATTACGATCCTGATTCTGTAGCTGAAACATCTTACGAAGGCCCGAAGAGTGCAGCGATAGTTGCGTTAGCAGAAAGGGAAGCGAAAGAAGGTTTTACTAGGGAAATCCAAGAAGAGTATAACAAATTACTTGGAGTACCAGGTTCAGAGGACGCAATGGAGAAACGTCTTTATGATAAGATAAAATTTCAAACTGCCTCTAAGGAAGGAGCAGCCAGAGAAGAAGCCGAAACAGCAGCAAACATAGATGAAATAATAGCAAAGGTTGAAGAAGGCGGTGAGCTAACTGATGAAGAAGCGGCTGTATTACGCGCTGAAGCAGAAAAGAAAGGTGGAGATTTATCAGCAGCAGAGAAAGTAGATTTACTTAGAGATGCAGCTATCAATGGCCACATGGGAGAAGGGCCGAAAAGAGAAGAGGAATTAAGAAGGGCTGAAGAAGAAGCTGATAGGCAGATTAAAACTCAACTAGATTTTGCAAGGTCAACAGGGCAGATACCTCCCCCTGGGGCAGCGATGAAAGCAAGAGTAAAGAAAGAGCAAGATGCTAAAGACGCGCTGGACAGGGATGAAAAAGCAGAAGCATTCATGGCTAAAGTAAAAGCTAGGGATGCAGCAGCTAGGATAGCGGAGGAAGATAAAGCCGCAGGACAAGAGGGTAAAATTGCAAAGGCAAGGCAGAAATTACTTAATGATAGACAAAAGTTAAAAGTAACCAGAGAAGCTGCACAGCAGAAGGAAGAGAAAAAAAGAATAGATAAAGAAAAAGCTGCACAAAAAAAGGAAGATGATTTTGTAGATGAAACTAACGATGCTATTGCTAATATTACAAAAGAGGCCAGCCTTACCACTAATAAAAGGGCCGTAATTGATAAGTTAATTAGAAGAGTTGAACGTGCTGCTATTACTTTTGGTAGCCTTGATAATGCTGAGGCAAAAATCCCCGGCATAAAAGAACTGGATGCTAGATTAAAAAATTATAAAGAAGCTCCAAAAGCAGGGAAGGACGCAGCGTTTCAATCTATATTTGAGGATCAAGTTAGCGATCAAAGTATAATCACACAAGGTCAGGTAGATGCTGAAATGCAGAGCCTTGATGCGAGAGCAAACGAAATAGATGATTTCATGCTTACACCAGAGGCAGATAATCTTCCGCAAGATAAAATAGTTGAACTACTATCAGAAAGAAACGCTGCACAGCAAAGACTTAGAGCATTAAAGAAGACTCGTATAGAACAAATAAATAGCCCTGTTCGCCGTGATTTGTTTGAAAATAAAATTGCTGCTGAAATCGCAGTTGAAAATGATAACAATCCAGAAACTCGTGAAAATTGGAAGGCTGCTAGAGAAGCTCTTAATCCTGGTGTTACTGCTGCTAGTAGGGTTTCGCGTGATGATACTGAAACAACACCAACTGTATCAACAGGAGATCTCTTAGCAAAAAATGATCGTGGTCTATTGTTTCCGAAAGATGCTTATGGAAATCCAGATGAAAGTTACTCTCCTGTATATAAGGTGGTGATTAACGGACAGGATCGTTATATAACATCATTACAAGATGATTCAGTAGGTAGCGTATGGTTCGAGTATATAGATAACAATACTTCACCTTCTTTATTTTCCCCTAAATCTAGGACAGGAAAAGATAACCCTCGTGACACACAAAATTATGTTCCATTTTCGTATAGTAAAAAACAACTTATAAAAGATTTAGCAGAATCAACTTCCCCTACAGCCGCAACCGCTGTTGGTACTTCTCTTTCTGAGAAAACAAAAGCTATCGATCTAGATAAAGCTGGCTCTAATAATAAAGCTGCCTTTCAAAAATCTAACCAGAAACTAAAAGACGAAGCGCAACGTGCTGTTGAAAGTAGCCCAGCTACAGCAAGCAACAGGATGGATAAGATTAGGGATGATGTAGATTTAAACGGTTCAGATGTAGACCCAGAAGGTTATTGGGAATTAGATTCAGGCACAGCTAAAGCCGAACAAACTAATAAAGAAATTGATAACCTTAATACTCTTTTAAACTCAAAAGCAATTACAGTAGAGCAATTAACAGAGAATGGAATCACACCTGATGGAGATGTTTCTTTCACTACCCAGGATGTTAAAGGTGAAACTAAGTATAATATTTTTGTAGACGGCAAGCATAGAGGAGAAGGCAAAACACCGTCAGAGGCAGTAGCTAATGCAGCCAAGAGCCAAGCAAATCGAATTGGGCAACTTGTTAATATGGGAGGAACTGTCCCAGAAGGAGGTCGTAACACTAGACGGATTGCAGTCTTAGAATCACCTAATAAGGAAATCGTTGCAGTCAGTGTCCATGAAACAAAGGATGGGAATGTTATGGTTTCTAATATTAAAGGAACTAAAGCAGCGTCTATTCCTATATCTAGTTTATTAGTCGATAATGGTTACAAGGTAGTTGGTTCTATAAAAACTAAAAACACTGCTCAGGGATTTAAGCAAATCTACGAAAGTAAAGAGCAGTACGACACAGCAATATCTAAAGACTTAATTGATTCAGCTTCTAGGGCATCGTCATTAGCTGAAGGTGTTGCTGAAGATGCTGATCCTAATAATGCCGCTCAACTTAACGAAGGAGTAGACCAGCCTATAGGTGATGCACAAGCGAAAGCTAAAACAGGTAAAAAATTCGCTCCTCGTAGGGATGGATTCCCAAGACCAAGTGAAACAAAAGTTAATACAGCATTTGCCAGCATAGTTGACGCAGCTAGAACAGCCGGGGTGGAAGTTCGTCTACTTGAAAAAGAGATGGCTGATGTAGAAAAGAAGGCTGCTGCTTACATGACGTTAGAGGACGGTAGAGTAGTTGCAGTCTTAGCAATGAATTCCATCCATAATCCTAGCAACTCAAACACTATAGATCTTCTCCATGAGATAGGTCATGTTGCATTTGACCAGCTCGATCCAGCAATCATAGAGGCTTTAGGTACAGCAATAAGTAAAGCCAGCGATAAAGCATTAGGCATTGAAGGTTCTGCATTCATGTATGATTCATCACTTGAAGGGCAAGTTCCAAACGAATTAACACAGGAAGAAAGATTAGTAGAATCTGTTGCCAGGGAGATGGCTGAAGATGGGTTTAATCCTGATGATGCAAAAGGTTTAGTTGGTTCAATTGTAAGGATTTGGAAGAATGTATCATTTGCAGCAAGGATGGCGTTTCAGAGATTAATACTTGGTAAGGACGCACTTAGCCCAGCATTAGCCAAGGAACATTTTAGATTACACGTTGAAGGGTTCTTAACAGGCAACAGAGTTCCTTCTTTCCTTAATTACTTAGTGCAGAAACCTACTTTGTTTGAGGCAGTACAAGCATTCACAAGCGATGTCTCTAGTGTATTCATGTCTAATAATGGTTTCGTTGAAGTAGAACCCGTAACGCCGGACAGTGTAGATGCTATCAAGTTTAATATGAAGTACGCTGGTGTTAGACGTTATTCGGGAGGTAGTCCAGATGATAGGGTTAATGTTAATTTAGCAAAACGAGGAGCTGCTACTAACAACGCTGTACTTCAAGCCTTAAAGAATGCCTTTGCTGTATTTAATATTAGCGGGGCAAACAGGAACTCAACGGGTGAACTGCTTACTAATGAGGAAGGTTTTCTTTCTAAGATACTATCTCGCCGTGGCCCTGAAGAAATACTGACAGAAATAGAATCTGAGTCTGGGCCTGTAGCTGCTTCAACAACACTTAATGAATTGGATTCTTTGGAGGATAAACCCAGAGCCGCTATGGATGCAGACAAGTTTCTAGAGCGTATAATCGAAAGGCTAAAAGACAGATATGCTAAAGCTCAGGATAAGCTTGATCCAGATAACTCAAATTCTCCTACACGAAAAAGAACAGAGGTATACATAAAGTTACAAGAGTTGCTAAAGCAGTACTCAAATTTAAGTTTCGTAGCTAATAAACTATACGAAGGTATTGAAGGTACAATAAACAAACTTGAAACAAACAATGAAAAGGCAAGGAATGAAATCAGGGAAATACTATCTATTGTTCACCCTGAGTCTTCAGATATAAAAATATTAGCTCCAGCATTTAAGAAAACATTAAGCGAAAGTCAGATGGATCTGTTTAATGAAATGATTCAAGGCGGTATAGACTTTAACCAATCTCCCGCTGAGATAATGAAGCAGATTAAGAATAGCAAGTTCTCAAAGTACACCCCTCAAAAAACAGATGACGCTATCCTGATGTCTAAGTTCATTCTTATGGCCAGAAAGAATCCAGTTACAATTGAGATGCTTTTTCTAAGAGGAGAGAACCCAGATTTTAAAGGCAGATTCAACAAGGTTTTAAGTATCGCTTTTCAGAATGATAGGAATGCGGGTAAAAGAGCATTAAAGAAATATCAAGAAATATTCCCAGAACAATATGACGAGAAGCGTAATGTAGGAGAGTTTGCTAGATTTAATAAAAGAGTTAACAAGCTACTTAAAACAATTGAGTCACATAAAGCTGAATACTCAGACCTAGATATTGAAATCAATAGCGCAAGGGATGATATAGCAATGTGGGAAACTATTAGGAATACACTTGCTGAAGAACAGGCTGTACTAGGAAAAATATACGACAAAGAACTTTCTTTTAACGGTGTTCAATGGGAGCCAACTCACGAGTCAGAGTACATGGTTCCAGCAAGCCCTACACAAGAGTTGGTTAATGTAGAAGAAAGCACTAAAACTTTAGACCTATCTCAGAAAGTAGACATAGCATCGATAAATAGTGACATAGAAAAAATGACTGCATGGTTGGAGAATCAGCCACTTGAGCAAAGAGGTGCTATATGGAAAACAATGAAAAGGCAGAGGGATAAGCTCATAGAGTTACCAGCAGATCAAACCCAGAGAGAGGTAAGTTCAAGCTGGATAATGAGGATTCTTGGAGATTACACAACTAAACTAGATCTAATAGGATCAGCTCAATCAAGAAAACTTCAAACAGCTTTTAGAAAATTAAGTTCATTCTTAAATTCTTATGGTGGGGAAAATGCAAAGAGAATTGGTAGGGAATGGGCTATTGCTTTAAGTGGACTACAAAAGGTATTAAAGAAAAATGGATTACCACTCGAACAATCTGACGTTCTTAGAAGGTTCCATGACTCTGCATACCATTTCTTCGATACTAACCGAGATGTTCTTAACCAAAATCCTGGTGAAAAAGGAAGGAGAATGTTGGTTAACCTTTATAAGAGCCATTTAAGAAAAAAAGAAGGGGATGCTTTAGCTAATGCTATATGGCCTGAGATGCAGAAACTAATTCTTGCCACACGAAAAGCATCCAATCATGTAAACAATATAAGAAGAGAACTTGGTCTAAGTGTTAAGGATGAGTTTGGAGACGTATCATTCTTCCGAGATAGTATTGGTGATTCCCTTACAACCACAATGCGTAAGCCTTCAGAAGAAGTTCCATCACTGTTTAATATGATGAGACAAAACGGATGGGAGATGGGTAAGGATGAACTTAAAACTAGAACCGAATTAGAAAAAGACTTTTTAGAATCGCCTGAATTATTCTTGGATTATATTCAAAAGCATTATTCCCAAGAGATTATGAAGGATTTCGTTGGCCCTCTTGCAAGAAAAGAAGGCGAAGGGTTACTCGAAGGGTACACTGATAAAGGTTTTAAAAGGCCAATACCTCAGTCAAAACTTAGGGAAGCATACGAGAATAATCCAAATGATTTCATGGCTATGCTTGAATCTGTGGCTGCGTCTGAAGGGATCATATCTCCAGAAGCTAGAGCTGAGTTCTTTTCTGATTCAGTTAATGCTTTTCAAAAAATCTACAGAACTATTAAGAGTACCCAGGAGAGGAAGACTGATTTTGATGCATCAAGAAATACTGCCTTACCTCCACACATAATGATGGATGCCAGAAAGACTTCAAACTGGCCAGCAGAGTGGGTGTCATACGCTACATTCGGTGAACGTAATATGCACCAATACGCCAAGCATTTATCAGTAGAAGCTGCTTTCGGTAGGGATATGGGATTGCTTTACAAGGATATGAACAGGCTCGAAAAGGAGCTTGATGATGCTGTTAATTTAAAGAAGAAAATAGATAACCAATTAAGAGATGAGGGGATTAACACTTCTCCAAGAATTTTTAGAGGCGCATATAAAAAAGCATTTAATGAACTAGCTCCTAAAGGAATGAGTTACAGCCACCTGAAAAAAGCTAATGAGAAAAAGCAGATTTTAGATGGCATGATGAAAAACATTACCAACTGGTTAGCTTCTGAAAGTTCATCGCCAATGGAGTATTATGCTCTTAACGATTTCATCAGGACATTATCTGGCTTTACTGTTCAGTCTTATGGAACTGCATTAATAGATACCATTTCAATAGCTGAACAACCTTTCCGTAAGCTTGGCCTTGGGAAAGAAGCGTTTAAGCAACTTGGTAGAAATATTTATAATTCATTAGGAATTGGAACAGGCAGCTTCTTTCAAATATTCAATAAGACAATAGGTTTCCATGCAGAGAAGATGCAACTAATGAAAGAGCTTGGGCTAGATGACATGACGGCTACCCAAGATGGTAACTTCTTCACAAGGATTAAGGATAATTATGATGCAGCATTGGTTGATGAATTTGTAGGAGAGAATATTTTTACTAAAACTTTAGAGTATGTTTCTCGTGCTGGCCGAGCTGTTCTTGGCACTGGAGCAGGGAAAGCAGAGGAAGGTAAAGCAGCATTCCCAGCACTTAGGGTTGCAACACCGTTTACTCAGCTTGCAAAGCAGTCAGCAATGGCGAACACAATGTCTACATGGACTCAATATCAGGCATTAATCTTACAAACTGGAAAACTATTAGAATCAAATCCTCAATATTCAGAAATAATAAAAAACGAAGGAATACTATTTGATGATGCGGTTCTGAAAAAATATGGACTAACTTTAAAAGGGGTTCTTAAAGAACTTGGTTACGGTAGGAGTTTCCTAGTGTTCGATGATACTCGCGCCTTCATGCACATGAATGAAAGCCTTCAGAGAAACGGATTCACATTGGAAGCAGTCACTCAAGACTACCTACAAAGAAGAAACAAAGATCCAAAGGCTGATCCGATTGGTGATCTAAACCTTTATAGGGCTTTGGCAAACTTAACAATTTCAGAGGTTATGATGGATACAGACCTTATAACCAGACCAACTGCAATGACATCTAGTAAATTAGGGCAAACATTTATGCCGTTACTTGGGTGGTCATTAGCTAAAGGTAACGATGTTAGAAAAGAATTCAACGAGCCAGGGGGAGTAGCTTCATGGAAAGGTGTTCGTATGGCATTGAAGAGTTACCTAGCTATTATGCCGTTACAGTTGTTTTACGCTTGGTTAAGAGATGAATACGATGAGGAAGTTGTAGGTAAAAAATCTGATGTCCAGAAAGGGCAAGGCTTCTTAGGTGCGCCAAGTCTTAAAGAGATCGAAGAATCTCCTGCTGATGCATTTCAGATAATGCTCGAAAGACAAGATAGAGTTGGAGCATTTGGGATACTAGGAGAAGCAGCAACTTTTACGGCTGGTCAGTTTGGTGGCGGGACTAGGGACTTTAGTGTGGACTCTAGGGTTTATGCTTTAAATACCTTCTGGAGCCTTTTGAATACTACTACGAAATTTTTCAGACAAGGTGGTATAAGCTTGGAGGGTAGGGATTGGAGTTCTGGCATGGATAAGATCATAGACTTAAATATAAATAAGGGTGTTAGGAAGATCTTCCCTGGCTACACTTGGCAATCGGTTGGGAGGCCAATGGCACAATCACTTGGAGGGGCAGGGTTCCTTCAAACAGCTCAAGCATTAAATAATGTAACTGGTAAAATGCTAGGGAAACCACCCGCTATCGATACAGAAGACTACTGGGTTAACCATAGGATAGGTGTTCAAAATTACATTCGAGCAGCGGGAAGAACACTTAACCTTGACGTTAAAACACGAGCCGGAATGAGAGGAACTCCGTCGAAGACAAAAGCAATAGTAGGCCAAATGATGTTAGCCGCAATTGCAGATGACTTTATAAAGTTCGATAATGCGAGAAGAGAGGCTATTAGATCAGCAAAAGAAGAAGGTAAAGCCGAGCCAGAGAAAAGTGTTTTGGCATCATACCAAGCTTATCACCCATTAAAACAGGCATTTAAGACACCTCCCACAGAGAAAGAGTTTGAAAGAATCCTATCTATATTAGATGCAGATGCTAGGAAGGGAGTTAGGGATGCTGTTGATAATATAAATAAGTACACAAATAGAATGGGAGGAAACAGTTATGAAGGTAAAAAGGATAAAACTTCCGTTAAACTTGGGAAAAGACCTACTGTTGATAGACCTACAAGACCAAACTACAAGTCAGCATCTACAGCATTTAATTAAAGATCACCCCTTGACTGTTACCCTAAATTTAAGACACTAACAAATAGATATGATACTAGATAATAATCAAATACTACCTCGAAAAACAGGTTCGGCAAACACTACAGGAGCAGGAGCTACCCTGGTGCAAGCAACCGCATCTGGTAAAGCAATTCACCTCGTAGACCTAATTAACGGCGATGGCAGCAATATGGCTAGTCTTAAATACCACGGGGCGACAGGTGAATTAATTGCTCAAGTAGGTGCTGGATCAGCAATAAGCCTAAATGCGCCGATCAAGGTTCCAAGTAGGAAAGCTACGGTGAATAACGCTAGTGGGTACTCAGTCGCAAATGGAGTTTCTGTAACGGTAGATGCTCTTGCGAAAGCAATCCCGTCAGGTGATATACTGTATTTTACTAACGGAGGAGTTTTAACCTTAACATCAGGGGCAGCGGCAGGAGCTACAACCCTAGCTGGAAACCTTACTGTTGCAAATATAGTTGATAATGAAGTAGGGCAAACAAAGGCTAAAATCCATGTAGCTACATCTACTAAGTTTACTGCAACTTACACTGAAGAAGTTTAATGGCGTTCACGCGCAAGTCATCTCCCCCTGTCTCAAGGGTTGAAGGTGAGTTCCCAGAGCTGCCAGATCAGGCGGAACAGGATCTCAAAGGGTGGTGGCTTGACACTAGAGCTGTTCTTGATCGTGTCAGGGATAGGATAGATGACATCGAGGAAACAAGTACCACTGCATCAACTACAGCTACAGCAGCATCCACTACATCCCCATTAACTACAGGACAGATAAAGAACCTGTATGAATCAAACCTAGATACGAATGCTTTTACTGATTCAGATAAGGCAAAACTAGATTCCCTGGCTACGGGTAGTGGTTCTAACATACAGAAAATGGCTGGATCTTCATCTCCCATGACAAAGGAGGAAATTGAAACTATCCTTGGAGTAACTGGAGAAGTGGTGGGAACGATTAGTGACGAAAATTTAGAGATAGCAGGAGAGGTTCAAATTAACGGAGGATTCTTTTAACAATGGCAAACGTAATTAAAATTAAACGCAGTTCAGGAAGTAACGCACCATCCAGTTTACGGAGGGGTGAACTTGCTTATGCTGAAGGCAGTAACGCTTTATATATAGGCTCAGGAAATGAAAACAGTTCTAATGAAGCAGCCAACCAACCAATCATAGGCGGCGCACTTAATAAACTTTCCGTTCCTACTGGGCCTGTGGCGATGAATAACCAGAAAATTACTGGACTAGCCACGCCGACAACCGCTAACGATGCTGTAAATAAAAGCTATGTTGACGCAGTACAAACAGGGCTGGATGTAAAAGGTTCAGTTAGGGTTGCAACTACAGGAGATTTAGGTGGTAGCTGGCCAAACCTTGGTAGCTCTGTATCAATTGATGGTGTGACTTTATCCACTGGTGATAGAGTTCTAGTAAAGGATCAAAGCACTGCGAGCGAAAACGGTATTTATAGATACGAACAAAGTGGTAGTGCAGATGATTTTATAAGGGCCACTGATGCTGACAACTCTCCTGCTGGGGAGGTTACATCTGGAATGTTCACGTTTGTCGAGGATGGTAGCACTCATGCAAATTCTGGGTTTGTTCTCTCAACAACGGGTTCAATCACATTAGGTTCAACAAGTTTAGCATTCTCTCAGTTCTCTGGAGCAGGGCAGATTACTGCTGGCAACGGAATCCAAAAAGTTGGTGATACTCTTAGTGTAGATTTAAAAGCCAATGCTGGTTTGGAGATTAATGCTGGTGAGATTCAGGTAGACTTGACTCATGCTGGTATTGGCGCACAAGGCGATCTTGCTGTAGCAGATGGAGGCACAGGAGCTTCATCCGTTAGTGGAGCTAGATCCAATCTTGGCTTAACAATAGGTGGAGATGTTCAAGCGTATGATGCTGACTTAAACACTATAGCAGGGTTCTCTCATACAACCACTGCTGGCTCAAATGCTTACGGGATTCTTGAATCTGATGGAAGCACCTGGACAAAGACAAATTCACCAGCAAACCTAACAATAGATTGTGGAACATATTCGTAACAGATGGCAAACACGATTCAGATTAAGCGTAAGGCTTCCGCTGGCGTACCTAGTGGATTAGCGGCTGGCGAGTTAGCGGTTAATCTCTCAGATAATAAGCTCTATGTCGGCAACGCCGCTGCTAATGGTGTACTACATTTAAACGATCATCTCCCCCTCTCTGGCGGCACACTTAGTGGTGTTTTAGATTTTGGCGTAACAAGTCTTAACGCACAGGTATTACGACTCAGAACTAATTCTAATTCTAAAATTGGTTTTGGAATCACAGGAGGTTACGGACTTCGGTCTTATGCACCATCAGATATTGGGGCAAACGTAAACATCATGGAGTGGGGTACTATTGCTGCTAGTGATGGCAGCACGTTCGCCTCAAAGATGAGTTTAACCACTTCTGGTAATTTAACTACAACAGGAACATTAACCGCAACAGGAGCAACCCTTAACAGTGACGGCAATGGAGAATTGTACGTTAGTCGGACAAGTGGAGCAGTTATATTAACTCAGGCTCAGGCCGCTGCTGGTAAATTTGGAACCACTACCGACCATGATTTGCAGTTCATGGCGAACAACACCGTTTATGCTCGTTTAAAAAATGACGGTAGATTTGGAATTGGAGTGACCCCCTCAAGTCTCCTACATTTATATTCATCTGCTCCAGTGCTAACGATCCAAGATGGAGGAACATGGGGAACGAATGCTACTGGTTACATTGAGTTGAAAGATAGTGGCTCAACCGTAAGCATGATCGGTGTTACTGGCACTGCTGGTCATCTAGACATTCTGCATAAAAAGGCGGGATCAATTCGGATGTTCACCGACGATACAGAGAGGCTAACCATATCGTCTGCTGGGTCTGTAAATCTAACTGGAGACTTAACAACTGGCAGCACCGCAAATGACGCTCCTTTATTTCAGAACATAGTAAAAAGTGGTACAGTCATAGCTCGCCTAACTGCTAACCGTGCAGGAGGTGACGCTGTTGTTGGAACAAATTCAGCACATGACTTCTTGATCCAGAGAGCTGGCAATACAAGGCTAACTCTAAGTGGATCATCTGTAGTAATAAACGACAGTGGAGAAAACATTGATTTCCGTGTTGAGGGCGATGGGGATCAAAACCTAATTAGAACTGACGCTTCTAATGATCGGGTAGGAATAAAAACTGCTAGTCCATCATATACGTTTCATTGTGTTGGCACTGGTTACTTCTCCCAAGCTGTCACTATGAGTGCAGCATTAACAGTAAGCGGTAACGGTTCATTTGGTGGAGCAAACGAGACGAGTGCAAAATTATTTGTTAGAGGGGGACACGCAGATTTTTGGCACGACGATAATGATTTGTTGCGTGTTAGCCATGATGGAACACGGGCAAAGCTGCAAGGATTCACTGGAGGTGCTTACGATGCTATCTCATTAAACCCAGATGGAGGTGCTGTTGGAGTGGGTTGTGATCCAACTAAAATGCTGGAAGTGTCTTCAGGGTCGCACACTGAGTTTGTACTAAACACAACAAGCAATACAAGTAACTGCGGTATTGATTTTAATTTAAGCGGATCAAGAAAAGGCATAATTAGATATGACCACAATGCCACTGATTCTAGTGGTGAATTTGAATTTTACACAGGCGGTAACACCTCAACTGCTCGTATGATTATAAATGGTACGGGTCACGTTTCAATTAATTCAACAGCCCTCTCAAGCTACGGTCATTTCGGTGTAGCTCAACCCGCTGGAACCAACACGGATGGTATTGCAGTTGTAAATGGAACTAACTCATTTAGGTTATATGTTGACGATGCTGGGATGCGAAGACTTAACGCAGGAGACACTTCAGTTGTAGAATTTAACGCATCATCCTTTATTGTCTACAAACCGTTAACAGTTGGATCAAACGGTAGTGGGCATGATGTAAGGTTTTGGGCAGATAACGGAAAATTCTGGGAGTGGGATGAGAGCATGGAACTTACCCGTGCTAACGATGGTGTTAAATCTGTTTGGGGCAGTGGTGATGACTTAGAAATTTATCATGATGGGTCTAACTCATATCTCCAACAAGGTTCTAATGGTGGCAATTTAAATTTTACAAATTCTGGTGGCACAAAATTCTCTGCTATTTTTAAACACGCTGATGCAGTGGAGCTATATTTCAATGGGTCAAAACGGATTGAAACTGATGCTAACGGTGTAAAAATAGCTGGCCCATCAAGCACGGCAACTTATGTCACATTGGACACAAGCACTTGTGGTTATGATGCTGGAATAGTTTACAACGAATGCGGAAATAGTCGGTATGCGTTAACTCACACAGCGTCTAATGATTCGTTTGGACTTTATAAGTACACATCAACGGCGGGTTTTGTTTTAAAAGCATATACTGACGGCAACTTACAGGTTGTAAATAAACTAGGTATAGGAACCGCAGCTCCCGGTAGGGAATTAGACGTAAATGGAAGAGTCTTAGCGGATACTTATGGATTCAGATCAGACACTACTCTTAGGTGGTACTATTTTGATAATTACTCTGGCAGTAACTTCATGGGTAGAGGAGGCAACGCTTACACGGCATTATACGACACGGGCGTTCTTTCTATGAGTTGGAAGGAGGGTCTGGTTGGCATTGGAACCACAGCTCCAACAAGTAAGCTCCATGTAACTGGTGATTTAGGGAACAGTGCGTTCCTTGCATATATTTATAACAGTGGAACTCAGTCGGAAGACAACGGACTTAATGTTCAAATCGCTTCTTCGGGAAGTTCTGCGATGGGACTGAGGGTTAACACTGGAGGAGATTCTAACGCATTTATAGTGGCTGGTGATGGTGACACTGGACTAGGTTTTACCCCTAGCAACTTTGCTCAAAAATTAAATGTTAACGGTGGGGTTTATATAAACGGTAATTTAGGATTGGGACGCAGTTCACCTTCAGCTCGTTTAGATATTTTAGACCCGACAGACGGTGGTATTTCTTGGTCTACATTTTTAAGAGTAGGAAGAAGAAGTGGAGACAGCACTAACGAATTAGAACTAAAGTCACTGCATGATGGTAGTGATGAAGTGGATGGGTTTGCAGTGTTCTTGCATGGTGGTGAATGTTTAGCAGTTGATAATAGTAAAAGATTATTTTTAAACGCCCTGCCTCCTGACACTTATGCAGAATCAACTGCTGACGATTTTGTTCTAGGGCATACTGGCGGTCACGCTGGAATGACCATTCGCTCTGGAACTTCCCATGCAGGTTCAATTTATTTTGCTGATGGTGTTAATGGAAATCAAAAATACAGAGGGTACATAGAGTACAACCATGATAATGAACTACTAACATTTGGTACTAGTGCAATTGGTAGATTAAAAATTAGTTCAGGGGGCGTTGGGATTGGAATTGTACCATCCAACACAGCCCTTGATGTTCAGCAAACAAGCGGAAATATTTTAAGGTGTAAGGGCGATAGTGGTAATACTCGGTTCTCAGTAGGTGCTAGTGGTGCGTGTACGATAGAAGGCAATACTGGAAGCTATCCGTTACACATTACAAATGCTGACTCAGGAGATTTAGGCTTAAAGGTTGAGGGTAGAACTCATTTAACTAATTTAGGCGTTAATGTTGCCGCCGATGCATCTGATGCTTTCTTAATTAAAAGCACTGGTGATGGAACGAATGTACTGAGCATGAAGGATTCCGCTGGCGATGCGATGTTCAATGTTCGTCAATCTGGTAACGACTGTTTAATCCGTGCTTACAAGGATGGAGGAACACAAAAAGTTCAGATTCATACTGATGGTTCCTCTTGGTTTACTGGAGGTCAGGTAGGAATTGGGACATCTGCACCGTTCACTGAGGGCTTGGAGGTTGCTTTCCCAAGTACAGATACTTCATTTAATTTAAACGATCAGTCTGACTCTATTTTAGTGCTGCGTAACAGCGACAGTGGTTCAATTAACACTGGTCGTTTCTGTGCCATCCAAATGAAAATCAATAGTAGTTCTGCTGCTGCTGAAGGAACGATTCGCACACAATTTGCTGGTGATGGTGATGCAGATTTAATTTTTAGCACAACCAAAGGCGGAACTGGTTATGACCGCATGACGTTAGATGAGGATGGGCATCTATCTATTACGGGCAATATAACAGTTGGCGGTAGCTGGAACGGTTTAGATTGGGAAGACTTACCAAACATTTCAACACTAAGTGCATTGCCATAATGGGATTACAAAGTTCAGATTTAATATTAGTTGAGCGAGGGAACACTCTCTACAAGCAAACTTTTAGTGGCAGGGCGAACATTGAATCGTCTGACCTACTGTTAGTGGAGCGTAACAATACACTTTATAAATGCACTTATTCAAATTGGAGTAGTGCTAACAACTCAGACCTGATTTTAGTTGAGAGAGGAGGAACACTTTACAAGGAAACGAAAGAAGGTTGGGTTATTGCAACAGGAGGTGATCCAGCCGCGACTAACATTGACATCCATTCAAGTAATTATTCTCCAACATGGACACCTGTTTACCCATCAAGCACTGGAGATATTACAGATAACTGGAAAGTTTTATCTATGAAAATAAACGTAACCAATAGCGGTGTATCTTCATCGGGGAATCTTTATATTGGTTTAAATGCGACAGCGGGTACTACATATTTTTCTGATTTCCATATAGCAGCTATTCAGGTTCTTCAGGAAAATCTAACTTCATATAGAGGAGATTCAACATTCTCAAATGGTTATGATTGGAATTTCGGGAGAGGCGGGGCTGGAGGTAACGATCAAAGCGATGATGATTATGGATACAAGCATTGGGAAACGACAACTACTCAAATCACAAACCAGAATAACGATCCTTGGGATTACTCATATACTGCGGTTGGGGCTGGGGGAACAGGAAGAACATGGGGTGTTGGGCATTCCACAGCAACGGATTATGTAGGTGCTGACGGAGGGATATATCAACCAACAGATCATAGCGGTGGTGGTGGGTCTATATTATCTGCAAGCGGAAACATTTCCCAAACTGGATCAAATATAGAATATCTATACGCAGAGACAAGCAGCCCAACTGCTGCTGGGGATTTCATATGGTTAAAATCTCCTGACATTACAATACACAACAATGACACAATCAGGATCGCTTACAATGGGGGCAACGGCCAGAACTCAACAAGCGGCTTGTCAGGTTCTCAAACACTTTACGTTAGGTTTGGATCATAATGGCATTAAGAAATAAATACATAGCTGAAAACGGAAGCGAGAAAACTCTTTATTACAGAGTAGTAGAAATAAATTCTCACTATGAAAAAATAAAAGGGGAATTAGCTAGTAAAACAGTAAACTTTAATATTGAAGCTATTGACGAAACGGATAATTCAATAGTTTACGAGAGTAAAGAAACAAGGGATGCGAACCAATTGTTTTGGCATGATATACAAGCCCAAGATCAAGAGGTGGAAGTGTTAATAGATAAAGCGTATGAGTATCTTAAAACTTTGGAACACTTTTCTGAAGCGGAGGACTGTTAATGGAAAACTCCCACACAATACTTGAGCTTCTTATTGTAATAGTCATGTTAGGTATCTTGTATTCTATGTATGTGGGGGCAATTAGTAAGGCTAAGAGAGCATC
>PAAT01000096.1 GCA_002698965.1 Rhodopirellula sp.
CACCGACGTCGCCGACGTATTCGCCATGCGCGTGATCTAAAGCTCCGAAACCTCAATGTCCCTCCACTCCTCGCCTTCGAGGCACTCGGGCTCGTTGGGTTCGGCGTACTCAAACTCGTAGTTTCCGGTGTGAGTGTATCTCTTTTTGAGCACGGCGGTGATAGATTGATGATACAAGTCCAGCCGGCGCGCCGCATCGTTGGCGCTCGCGTACGTCGTCCATACCTCGGTGTTGCGCTTGCGACCACGGACGGGCTTGGAGCGTTTAAGGGCGTGTGAACCGCGCTCGGTGTTTGTGTCGAACGAGTGCTGGATGTTCTGGGAACGTGTCACTGCACGGAGGTTGTTGAGGCAGTTGTTGGACGGGTTGCCGTCGATGTGGTCGATCTGGAGCGGGTCGTCCATGCCGTTCAAAATCCCAAACGCCACGCCGATCGCACGGTGGGTTAAGTACACCTTGCCATCGACTCCGATGCGCGAGTACCCGCTTGCCGCTGGCGACGGAGTCAACACGACACCCCTGCAGCTCTTGTACCGGCCCATGGACGACACGTACCCCGTGAGGAATGGCTTCCACTCCTCGCCGTCCAAGCACTCCGGCTCGTTCGCATCGGCTTTGACGAACTCGTAGCCGCCCGTCTTTTTAACCTTTCCAGCGACCACCGCACTGATATTTCCCGACTTGAGCTTGAGCACACGCGCCGCCTCGCTCGCCGACGCGTACTTGACCCACTCGTCCGTCGAGTCGACTTTCCGGCCTAGGATGGGCTTTGAGCGCTTGAACGCGTTCGACTTGCGGGACGTGTTCGTCGCATACGAGTGCCGAACGTTCTCGGAACGGTTCGCCCACTCCAAATTCCAGAGGAAGTTGTCGGAAGGGTTCCCGTTTATGTGGTTGACTTGGTCTTGGCCTTCCTCACGCGGCAACTTGAAGGCGATGGCCATGAGCCGGTGGACTAAGTAGAGTTTCTTTTGAATTTTGACGCTCGCGTACCCGCTCGCTACCGGACGGACCGTCTTGACGACGCCGGAGCTGTCCTTGTACCGGCCGTGCGACGAGATCTGCGGTTTCCCCATTTTTTTTTGTTTTAAATATTTTTTTTTGATTTTCTCGACGAACACAAACAATAAAAAAAAGATCGTTACCCTAAATGGGGCTCGAACCCATGGCCACCAGATTAAAAGTCTGGCGCTCTTCCAACTGAGCTACTAGGGCGAATTTTTGGCTTTGTTTTGTTCAGCAACGGCTTTTTTTTTCACGCGCTGACCGCGACGGAACGACAGAGGCCAGGGACGCGCGAACCGCGCGCGTCGAGAAGGGCCTGCGCGGCCTCTCGAAGGTCATCACATTGAAGCTGCTTCAAAAATCGCTCTTCGTCCTCCGTCGTGTCTTCTGTCTCCTCGTAATCAGCAAAGACAATAGGTACGCGTTCACTGTTGAGCAGAACGATACGGTGCATGTCGGTGATGAGATCGTAGACTTCGGCTTCGTACATCTCATCATGTGGAACGGCGGTGGGCGCATCGCGCACGCGTGCCCAGCGACCCTGGCCGACCCGAACGGCGTGCTCACCGGTCACGTCAATCCCTCTGTAGCAGTACAACGGTTCTTTGGGCGGGGCAAATTTCATCACAGCGTCCACGTGCCCACCAAGCAGCACGCAGTCGCCCGGAACGATGTCGGCGATCCGTTTCGGCGTGCCGTCGTGCATGGCCACGAGCGCGTCGGCCGGGAAGCAGCTGCCCTTACTGCGCTTCTTCCCGCTCTGCTTGCGCTTGCGCTTCTGCTGTGGCCGTTTGCGCTGGCGGCGGCCATCGTCGCCGTCGTCGTAATCGTCGTGATCGTCAAAGTCGTCGTCGTCGAAGTCGTCGGCATCGTCGCCGCCCGTGGCGCGGTCCATTGCAGCTTCGATCAGCCCGCTCGAGCAGCCTTCGAAGAGTGTCATCGGGGCCATCAGGACGAACCGCTGGTGGAAGACCAGAACGACGATGCAGAGAACAATGAACAGCGTCGCGCCGATGATTCCGTAGGTCCAGGCGTCGCGCCAGCCTTGGCCCATGGCGTCAAAATTTCCTTCAAGAAGCGACGAGGGGTCCATGCCTTGCATGATGCCGCGGATCATCTTGTACACAGTCCAGCCGATGGCGAGCACGTTGATAATCTTCACGGCGATGAACACGTAGTTCAGCCAGCGAAGATTTGGCATCGAGCAGGCGAATTTGATGCCGACCACGACGATGATGGCGGCGACGATCCCGATGGTCCACCACAACGTCGCGCCGCTGAAGAACCCACCACCGCCGTCACCACCGCCCATCAAATTTTCAAGCTGATTCCACGCATTCTCCATTGCGCTGCCGTGTGGATTGTCCATCTCCCGGTTGATGGCATCGCTGATTGCCTTGCGCGTTTCGCCCATGGACGTGCCCTCGTATTCCACGGACTGATCTTGCCCGGTCAGCGCCTGCAGTTTGTACTCGTCGACGATGCGGGTCGACTCTTCAACGGCGGCCGTCATGGCGGTGGTCGCAAACACATGCGCCTCGTCATTGAAATCAATGTTGACATTTTTGAATTCGGCAGACTCGGCTTCGATCGTCACAGACTGATCGCTTTTGGATTTGACTTTTGTTGAGTTGACTGTCGACTTGATGTTCTTTTTGATAAGCTCCTTCTGCTCCTCGACCATTTGCGAAGCGAGCTGCTTGGTATTGTCGGCGGCTGCCTGCGTGTCTTGCCCGTGCAATTTGTGGAGCTTTTGTTCCGTTGCGGCCTCCACCATGCCGAGCATTTGCGTCTCCATTTCTTCAAACGTCTCCTCCTTTGCGTTTGAGTCGATTCGCAGTTTTGCTTGCGACTTGAACTTCAGACTGGTGTTTGACATGACGAGTGAACCGCGTTTCATAAGGTCTTCAGCGTACACCCGGGCGGCTTCGATTCGTTCGTCAAGAACTTTATACGCTAAATTGAGCTGCTTCTCGCCCGACGGTGGCGTCATAATCAATGCCATCTGCGCCTTCGAAATTTCCTCCTCTTTACGCTCTAGCGTGTCTGTTAGTGCTTCGGTGTTTGCGGGGTCCGCTTTGATTTTGATTTTTAGGCTCATGCTCTTGTTAACTTCTACCCGAGTGTTGTTGCTTCTGTTGGTGACGGTGCAGCTGATGTTCCGGAACTTTTTGTAGATGTCTGCGACGCTTATGGCCGCGCTGGTGCATCCACTGCTCGAACTGCTCTGCCCGGATTGCATATTGGACGTGCTGCGCGTCTCACCGATTGTGCCTCCGTCGATGTCGCCGTTGGCTGCGGCACCGATGCTGTCCGCGATGCCGCGGATGGGGTTCAGAATCCCTCCGATTTGGTCGGCCATGCTGCGCTCCCGCGGGATATCCGGAAGCTCCGACGCGCCCTGGAACTGGTCGTAAAACGTGTCCAAGTAGTCGGAGGAGTTTTTCACGCATGACTGGTCCAGTCCCAGTGACTTGGCGATGTTCGATAGGTCCTGTTTGCGCCGTTCCGGGGGATCTTTCTGCTTGCACGCATCCTGATTGGCACCCGCCGACATTTTTTTTTGCTGAAGGGGGGGAGGTTTTGACTTTTATGCCACCTAAAAAAAAATGCATGCGCGCACCACCTCGCCATGTTTACATCACACCTCGAAGACACGCTGCGGCGTTCCGACCGTTTTGCACATCGGGCACCGTTCCGCGCAGAGCGGGTGCTGCACGCAGGTGGCGCACAGGCAGAGGTGGCCACACGGTACAAAGCAGTACGAGCGTTTTGCGTTCATGCAAACGACGCAGTGTTCTTCCTTAGGAGCGCTGCAAGCGGCGGCACCGCTCCGCCGCGGTGCGCCTTCTCCTGCGCGTTCGCCTGCGCGTTCAGGCACCTCCTCGCGCGCTTTGGCCTTGGCCGCCTTGAGCGCGTTCGACAACGCGCTGTCCTCGTCGCCACGGACGCGCCGCCAGGGCGTGGGAGGTCCGGATGAGGCCGGTACGTACTCGTGCCAGTGTTCGTCGAGCCATCGCTTCTGTTGGTCGGAGAGCTTTTTCATATCGCCTCCCCCTTTTTTTTTTATTTTTTTTCAGGGTCAAGACTGGCTGTTCTTCTCACTGAAGCTTCTTGGCGCCGGTCGTCTTGCTGCGAGCAACGGTGAGCGTCAGCGCCACTGCGGCGAGCCGCGACTGGCGCGCTTCTGCGCGCTGCTGGCAGCAGCTGCACCCTTGCTTCCGCTTTGTCGACGGGGGCGCGGGAGGGCGCGGTGACTGCGCAGGCCGCGAGGACGCGCTCGTCGGGAGCGCTGCATAGGAGAGCTGACGCTTCCCAAGGCCGTCGACGTAGAGTGTAGGCGGTCTTCGTGGCATCGTTGAGAGCTTGCAAAGAGAGAGGGAGAGAGAGAGAGAGAAAGGTGCCGATGAGTGGTTGGTCTTCTTTTCTAAGAGCATTACAAAAAAAAATCCGAAAGGAACGTCAGACCTTCTCTTAATTAATGCGCGTTCATGCTCGACCAAATTTATGTTTTGTGTTTTGTTTGGAATTGTTCACAAAGGTTTTTTTTAAAAAAAAAGGGGGGAGGGGGTGAGGGAGTGGTCGCAAAAAAAAAAAATGCGGCCGTGGCGTTGGCGGCTTCTGCTGGTCGGGTTCACGCAAATCGTTGCATCGTCACTCTGGCTGACCGTTCAGCTGCGCACGGCCCACTCCGAGGACAGAAGGGGAAGGGATGAGACACGAGAGAGGCCTGTAAGTGTGAACGACATCGCGTTTGGGATCCTTACGGCGGAGCGGTACCTGGACACCCGGCTGCACGCACAGCAGCTCACCTGGGTCCGCCATGTTCGGCATGTCGTCTTCTACACCGAGCACAGCGTGTCGACTCGTTCCACAGTGGTCGTGGAGCCGAAGGCCCACGAGCAACTCGTGGGGTCTGGTGCCTGGAAGGACCTGCCCGCGCTACGAGACCTATACTGGCGCTTTCCTTTGCTCACCTGGTTCGTCATGACGGACGATGATACATATGTTTTTGTGCCCAACCTGGCGATCCTGCTCGACAAGTACGCCGCCACAGGGGAGCACTACATTGGCAGGCACGCGGCTCCATCCTCCCTCCTCCATCCTCCATCCTCCATTCTCCCCTCCCGAACACCAAAAAAAATCCGCGCCTGCACTGAGGAATGGGCGCGCACGCGCGCGCGCGCGCGTTCTTCTCAGCGTCTTCCGCCCACACCCCGACATGGAGAAGCGCGTTGTGGACGTTCCCTATGCATCGGGCGGTGCCGGGTTTGCCATATCGAGGGCGCTCATGGTCAGGCTGAACCACACCGTCGGGCAGTGCATTGACCGCCCTGAACAGGGAAACTGGGCGGGCGATCTTCGGGTCGGCAAGTGCCTCTACGACCTGGGCGCACGCGTGTTGCACGAGGCCGGGTTCCATCATGAGCCGTCGGTCCGGTACCCGGACGTCAGCCGCGACGTACCCGTCGTCAGCTTCCATCACCTCTCGGTCGACGAGATGCACCACTACCACCGCATGACGGTCGTCGAGGATGCAGGTGCCGACGCACAGCTCTACCGGTGGGACTTTTCGGACCTCTTCCTGAGAGAGTACGCGTCGGCGTACCGCGCGAATACACGCTCGCTGCACATTCGTTTCGGCGAATCGATCACAATCGCCCACGAGGGGGTGTGGCGCCAGGCCTACACCGACCCTCTTTACCTTCGTCACGCGGTCGAAAATCAGGAGGACGTCTTCTACATGCAGATAGCGAAAGTTCCCCATTATACAAAGGGGGACGGCTGCGCCGAGCGCATCACCGACGCCCGGCTGCTTCCCCGCCGAAAGAGCGCACTGCTCCGCGTGCAGTGCCGTCCTTGCGCGGGGCACGGAGGAACCAGCGACGCGCGGCCAGAGTTCGGGGTCATCTGCGACGTCGTTCAGCAGAACCGTTGCGTTCTGCGCGTCGAGCTCGCCGTGCCGTGTCCCAGGCCCGTGCCGGTGTTCGCGGTCAACCTCGATGTCGGTACGTCTTCCGGCGCACGCGACGTCGTCTTCATGGGGCGGCCGCGTCGTGGGCACCTTCAGATGCTGCCACAGCGGACGCGACAATTCTATGTCTCGCTCACGCACGGAACGCTTGCGTTCGAAGATACGATACTGGACATCGCTCCGGCGAGATGCCGCGCGTGGCGCGCCGAACCGCGCTACGGATCGCTCCGAGCGAACGAACCGCTGCTCCTGGACATCAGATGCTCGTGCTGCGCCGGTGCGCAGCTCGCAAATGTGACCGTCGTTCTGGCCCTGAAGGGCGTTTCAAGTCCAACGTGGACGTACGTGCAGCAGTGCACGTCCGCTTCGGAGGAGCGTGAGCACGAGTGACACAACCGGTCTGTCTTCGCACCATACGCACCATACGTTGTTTCGACCTAGAGGGGGTTGAAAGAAGATGACAACCGAAAAATGCCCAAAAAAAAAAAATATAATAATATCAAGAATGTACGATGGCCTTGCTTTCCACCTCCACTTCAAGCGTGGAAGTCGTGATTGCCCAATTCGACGAAAACACGTCCTGGGTGCAACCCTTCGTGCGCCCCGGTATCAAAGCGATCATATACAGTAAGGGGGCGTTCCAAAACGGGACTCATCCGCTCCCAAACGTGGGCCGTGAATCACACACGTACTTGCACCACATCGTCCAAAACTACGACGCGCTGGCGGACTGGACCGTGTTCACTCAGGCCCGGGAACCGTCTGCGGGATACGATCATGGCGTCGGGGGACACATGCCGCAGGGCGTTTCTTTCGAAGATTATCTCAGGCCGCGCTCCAAATTCTTCTGGATCAACACCGCGGCGGTGAGCTTCACAGGTGTCTGGCGATTATGCCAATCGTACAGGAAATCGTACAACGCGCAGGGCGAAACAGATCTAACGACGGCCACTATGGTGTGCCCGAGGCCTGACGAGTTCAAAAAGCCTTGCGATGACATGGGAGGTTTCACGACGTCTCTGCGCGCCAAGTGCACCGAAGGGCGACCCTTTGAGGTTTTCTACAGAGAGTTCTTTTCCCATGAGATCACTCCCGGCGCCACCGTGTTTTTCCCACAGGGCGCCCGGTTCGCTGCGAGCGCGAGGCAAATACGGACCCGACCTATCACCTTTTATCGACGGTTGCTGCAGGCACTCTCAAACGATAAGGACCCTTGCGACGGTTACTACATGGAGTGGTCCTGGCCGATTATCCTCGGTGCAAGTCCTTGCGACGCTCTTCATGAACTTTTAAAGCAAAGGACGTACAAGAAAAAGAGGGCACGAATGTTCAGGCGTGAATAAACTTTTTTTTTTCTGTATGTAGGAAATAAAAAAACATATCCAGTGGCGAATGCGGGCCACATTGGGTGTGATGTGGCTCGCGGCGACGTACGGCGTGCCCCCTATAGTGCCGTCGCCGTCGCCGGCGCCGGCGCCGGCGTGCCTCAGTGCGCTACCTTCGCCTGCGCCGCTGCCTGGGATCCGGCCGTCGCCACTGTCGTGCCCGGTGTTGCCGTCCACGTCTCCAACGACTCGTTTCGCGCTCTCAAGCGTTTTGGGGTGCTGCGCCGAAGAGAGCACGCACGTGGTCACGGACGAGGGTTGTCGCAACGCACACAGTGTCCTCGGAGGGAGCTACTGCTATTCCGATCCAACCTATAATATAGTCAATATAGATGCGAAGTCCCTTCAGCTGTGGGAAATAGAGCGTCACCAGCTGCTGAATTTAAAAGCATGCGCCGCAGGCCGTCCGTCCCATGTGACCCTGCTCGGCACGTGCGTTGCCCATCCGCTTCCCCTGGCCTACACCCCTATATACGGGATGCTGGGCGCCCCTCAGCCGGTGCCAGGTCCCTCGGACGCCATGTTTCCGCTACTTCAGACTGAGCACGCCCGAGCGTGGGGAAACATGGCCGTGAGCGGAGACGGGTCGGTAAGGGCGTACGCCTATCGAGAAACTCAGGATGGAATCGTAGGACAAACGGGAACTTCCGATGGGCGTCTGAGGAGCGTCGAGCGCGTCCACGTGTACACAGACAAACGGTACAACCTTGGCGGGGAAGCGACGCTCATCAACATTGACGCGGGTGGTACCTGCGAAGACAGGGGTCTGCCTCCCGCTACTGATATGGACTGCGTTCGTATTGCCCAAAAAAGGGGCATGCAGTTCAAAGCTATCTACAGTGCAAGTCAGCAAAATGCCTTGCCAGGAGGATGTTTTGTGTACAGCATAAATCCTTCGTCTTCGGTCGGCTATCTCTACTGGAATCCAAAGTCCAGCAATACATACGAAACCACCGCGGCGACCCAGCGAAAGATATGGGGTTGTGGGCCGCTCATGGCGAAAGACACCGGTCCGTGTGCAGCCCCGGACGTTCTCATCTCTGAGAAAGGGGTATGCGAAGCCTACGCCAAGAGCATGGGGTTGCCTTTTTCTACGGTAGATTTTAACCCAACGTCATATCCGCCCCATCCAAAATGTTATTGGTCCGGAAATCGTGTCTATTTTTACGCGAATTCTGTGGTTAGCTCGGCTTCTTCTCAGTGTGGACCCGACCGGTCGAACCCGTCAACCTGCAGTGGTTTCCAGTTCGTCTGCGCGAAGTCGGCGTCCACGCCTGTGAGCATCCTGCAAGAGGACGGCGATTGTGAAGTGGATCCCTTGTACCTGGGCGGGGGCAAGACCAGGCTCTGTCATTTTGGCCACGGCCTCGCACTCAATCACGACGGCGACGTCCTGGTCATCGGCAGCCCCAAGAAGCTCGTCGCATGCCCGGGCTGGAGAAGCAAGCACTCCAACTGCCTCGGAAGCGTTCGTATTTACCGCGCCGACACGCATGGCCACTTTGTGTTAGACAAGGAGTTCCAAGCCCGTGCACAAGACATCGACCGCATCTCTGGTTGGTCACGCCCCACAGGATCAAACTGGATGCTCCAGCAATCATTCTTGCCGCGTTTTGATATCGGTCTGAACGTGGCGGTCACGGGCACCAAGGACTTCATCGTCGTCGCGTTCTACGGTCGCTTCCACGACGATGACGAACCAGACGTTCAGAACTACTGGTGGTATAATCAGCCCTACTCATTGACTATGGTCGACGCCAGGCCGTGCGGCGCGACCGTCATGTACGTTTCGGATCGGCTGGGCCTCATATCAAAGTACCGGGCATCGCCTGCAACCACAAATCTCGATTACACGACCAGTGAGTACGTGCGCATCTACTCCACCAGCGTGAGCAAATATTCTGACGATCCGTCGAATACGCCCGGGTACGGCGAGACCTGCCTGTCGTTTAGCGCCGTCGATCTGACTAAGGTTTGGGAGCCGTTGCAGTTCATCAACGATCAACAGCATGGCGATCACAAACTCGGAGCGCTAGTCATGGGGTCACCGCTTCGAGAAGATGTCACATCGTGGCCGCGTCCCCGGACCAGGGATTGGGACTCCCCGAGAGAAAGCAGAGTCGCCGTGGCCTGGATCGAGCTTACGTTTCACGACTCGGGCTGGCAGGGTTCCGACAATAGCGACGACCCTTCGAATATCCGCGTGCAGACGTCGATTGAGCTGCCGCGACCCATGATTGACGACCACGCATCGTCCAGGGGTCGGATCGGCTGGGGCGATGAGTGTGCGATATCGGCGGACAGCACGGCCGTGGCCGTCGGAACCTACTCCAGCGTCATCGTGTTCACGATGGAGGATGCGGACGTCGTCCGGACAGACGCCGCTAACATCGCCGACTTCACAGACCTCGGCGAGGCCTGGAGAGAGCGCTGGTTCGAAGAGGTCGACATGAATGACCAACTCATGACGACAGTGAAACCGAGCCTTACAACCGACGGCCTGAACCTGGGCATTTTCGTGAGAGACTTCTACGATGCCCACGGCGTGCTGGTCGCCGGATTGCAAGTATGGGATCTCTCACACGAGTACAAACCCGGAAAGACGCACGAGATCGTCTTCGGCCCGCACATGTACGGCGGCAGCCAGCGCTCAGACACGTTCGAAAACAGGGTGTTCCAGTTGGCAATCAGCACGGACAGAAGTCGGTTCAGTTACCAGGGCGAGTTGCACGATGCTAACTACCTTGAGCTGCCCGACGTAGACCTGGTGATCTACCTGGTATCGGACGGTTCATACGGTACACATGACGTCCCCGCGTACACCGGACCTCTCGACCTATGGCCGCGATTCGTTGACGTCGATTGGGGTATGCGTCAACAGCAGCAGCAGAACGCTGCAGCGTCGTCAGGGATCGTGGGCTGTTTCTACGACGCGAACGACGCCACCGTTTGGTTCGATCCGTTCGGGACGATCACGAGCGATCGGCAGGTGCAAACGGTTTGCGAACGCACCGGAGTCCTCGCGCCCGACCTGTGCGACATCGCCTCGTACGAAGGCCTCACCACCGACGAATCGTGTCAGATGGTTCTCGACGGGGGGCGCACTTGCGAGGACTCCTGGTACACCATGTGCGGGGTCTCGCATCCGACGGACGACGCGTTCACCAACGTGCCGATCAAGGATTTTGGCTGCTCGCAGTGCGCCCCGTCGGCCCCGTCGTCGCCCGACCCGTGCAACCTCGCCTCGTATGAAGGCCTCTCTCCTGACGAAACGTGTCAGATGGTGCTCGACGGACGCACTTGCGAGGACACCTGGTACACCATGTGCGGGGTTCCGCATCCGGAGGACGATGCGTTCACCCACGTGCAGTTCATGTACTTCGGCTGCCCACAGTGCACTCAGACTGGCGATCCACCGCCCTCGCCGACCCCGCTTCCGCCGCCCTCGTCGCCCTCGCCCTCGCCGCCACCGCCCTCGCCACCCCCCCCCCCCCCCCCCCCCCAACCCCCCCCC